>NZ_JBVJVK010000001.1:243866-361330 GCF_055603705.1 Actinosynnema sp. NPDC037264
TCCCCTCACCCCCCTCCCAACCGCGTTCCCCTTCGTGGCGGGCGGGGGGGGGGGGGGGGTAGAACTCTTGGTCGGCTTGGGAGACACGGCGGGGGGTGGTGGCCGCGACGGCGCCCACCACCAGCAGGCCGCGGATCACAACCCGAGCTTCCGCAGCGCGGAGGTGAACACCTCGCCGTACAACTGGAAGCCCTCCCTGGTCGGGTGGAAGCTCTCGGAGGGAATGGCCAGCAGCGGGTCCGAGTCCGTCTTGGTCTCCACGATCGCGTTGATCCGCGCCGGTGCGCCGCACGCGCCCTTGCCGTCGAAGGCGGTGTACGGGTCGGCGAACACCATCTCGATGCCCTCGTTGCGCAGGTCGATGGTCATGCTCGTGTAGGCCACGGTCAGCACGTCCCCGATCTCCTTGAACCAGTCGATCGTGCGACCCGAGAACAGCGCGTCGCAGAGCACGTCGTGCTCCAGGAACTTCGGGTAGCCCATCAGCACGATCTTGGCGTTCGGCGCCCGCTTGTGGATCTCGCGGATGGTGGTCGCCACCGACGGGATCACCTTGTTCCGGATCAGGGCGGGCTCCGCGTCCTTCAGCGGCACCCCGTTGTCCTCGTCCAGCACCTCGTCAGGGCAGTCGAACAGGTAGGTGAGGCACGACTTCATGATCTGGGTGAACCGCGCGTCGTTCCCGCCGACGGACATCGTCACCAGCGTGGTGGACTCGTCCAGGAAGCCGCGGTCCATCTGCGACACCTCGTGGTAGAAGGACCGCCCGGTGTTGCCCCAGGCGTCGACGGGCTTGGGCTCACCGGCGGGCACCGTCTCGAACGGCAGCACGTGGTGCGTGCGCGCCCCGCTGCACGCCAGCAGTTGGTAGTCCATCGTCGGGTCGTTGTAGAAGTCCGCTATCTGCCCGATGGTGTTGCCCGCGTACTGGGCGAGCTTGCCCTGCCGCGACCACGTGTGCGGCGAGCGGTGGCAGGCGTTGCGCAGGTTCTCGTCGTCGCCGTAGACGTTGGTCTCCCGGTAGTACGCGGCGTTGCCACCCGCGCCCTCACCCGACGAGTAGGAGTCGCCCAGCGCGACGACGACGTTCGCCGGCTTCTGCGCCATCGGCTGGAATGCGACCGCGTCCCAAGCCACGTCCTCCGTGCCCTCGCCGTCGAGGGTGGTGGTGGACAGCCTCACCTTCGGCGTGCCGGAGAACTGCATGACGCCCAGCGACACCCACTTGTTGGCCTCGGTGCGCTGCAGGACGACCCGGGTCTTGGTGGCGGAGCCGGTCTCGACCTCGTACTTGGCCTGCCTGGTGTGCGCGCCGTGGTCCGGGATGTGCACGAGGACCCGAGCCCACCCGGTGAGCGGCCTGTTCAACGTCCACGTGCCGGTCACCTTGCTCATGTTGCCGGCCGGATCGTCCCTGCGGGTGTGACCGAAGTAGAAGTGGTTGTCGAAGGCCGCGCCTAGCTGATGGAAGTCGATCTTCGCCGAGGGCGTGGAGAACTGGAGCTGGAAGCTGCCCTGGCTGGTCCAGTCCCTGGTGCAGCGCCGGTTCGGGTCGGCCCACTTCGCGGGCAGGGCGGCCGCGGTGGCGGGCAGGTCATCGATGATCAGCGCGTTCGCGGGCAGGGTGTCCTGCGCGCACCGCGGCGGGTAGTTGGCGCCCCACGCGGGCGCGGGCTCCACGTCGTAAGTGAAGTTCCAGACACCGCAGGTCTGGTCGCAGTCGGCCTTCCAGGTGGCGGGCAGGTGCCACCAGCACTTCAGGTCGCGCTTGCCGGTCTCCGGGTTCTTGTGGTCGCACGGCCCCGGCGGTTCCGGGTCGTCACCGGGACCGGGCAGCACCGACGGGTCGTCGGGCACCCACGCCTGGCCGCGGTAGCAGTCGTTCTGCGGTGTGCAGAACAACTCGACCGGGGGCTTCACGTTCTCCCGGTTGAGGTTGCCGTTGCTGCCGGCCGCGTTCCACCAGGCGGGTGCGAAGCCCGGCCCGGTCGGCGTGGCGATCGAGTGGGCCGCCCAACCCATGACCTTCTCCGGGTACGGCCACCGGTTCGGGTACTTGGCGTCGGCCTGGGTGAACTCCAGGAACGGCAACCGGTTCGCCGGGTAGCGGGGGTTGATCGGGTTGTTCGTCCAGCCGACGCCCCACGGGGAGCCGTCACCCTTGTCCGCGTTGAAACCGGAGTTGTAGGCCCACACCGCGAGGAACCAGTTCTCGATCTTGCGCGGGCTGCCGTTGTTGACCACCATCCCCGCCGCCCGGGTCTGGTTCCACTTCTCCTGCAGGATCTGCAGGCCGCGTGCGATGTTCGTCTTGTGGTCCAGCGCGATGGCCCGCTGCTGGGCCGCCGGGAGCGCCGGCGCGAACGTGCCCTCGCGGCCTGCCATGCGCATGCCGTCGGTGACCTGGGTGATGCCGTACCCGCAGTCGGCGTCGTCCCAGTTGATGGCCCAGTCGTCGTCGTCCTCTTTGTTGTAGATGGCGAGGCCGAAGTAGTTGCCGATCAGCGGGTTCGCGGGCACGCCGGGCAGCGCGAACCGGGCCGCCTGCCACAGGTTCGACTCCTGCGCCATGATGCCGAGCAGGATCTGCGGCGGCACCTTCTCCCCGCCGATCAACGCCTTGGACGGGAACATCGCCTGCGCGCCGTCGGTGTTCTCCAACGTGCCGAGCACGGCTCGGTCGGCCGCCCACTCCGCCTGCGCGGGCGTGGGCTGCGTAGCCATCGCCGACGCGTCGCCGCGGGGGATGGCGCAGGTGCGCTCGGCGTCCACGGGGTTGGTCAGGTCGGTGGTCGCCGACAGCTCTCCCGCGGATCGGCCGGACTTCGGGTTCGGCTCGCGCCCGGTCGCGGCGTGTGAGCCGACCGCTCCCCGCGGGTTGACGGTGAAGCCGACGCGCGCACCCGTGGCGAGGACCTTCAGGTCGATCTTCGCGCGACGGGCGGCCGCCAGGTCCTTGCCGGGCGGCTCGGCGTACTCGGACCTCTCCACGGCCACCCGGCCCGCGGTCGACACCGCGGCGTCCCGGGACACGTCGAGCTTGACCACCGATGGCGGCAGCGCGCCGACGGTGTCGGCCTTGCCCGTCAGGAATACCGCACCGGCCTTGCCGGACGTGACTCCGAGGTCCTTGAGACCGCCGGTGGCCAGGGTGGACACCTTCGCCCGCGGGTCGGAGGGCAGCGCCCGCCGTGCCCGTACCCGGTCACCGAGGCGTTCCAGGAACACCACGCCGCCGTCGGCGTCCGGCTGCAGCATGAAGGGCGACCCGGTCGTGACCGCCAGGCGGTGGGCGCGACCCTTGTCGTCGACCTTCACCAACGTCGATCCGGCCGCCGCGACGACGCCCGCCGCAGTCGGCACCGCGGAGGTCACCTGTCCTTCGACCTCGACCGGCGCGGCCGCCGTGGACGTGCCCGCCTCGAGCCTGGTCAACCGGGTCCGGCCCAGGTCGTCGCCCTCCTCGGTGAGCACGGCGGCCTCACCTGTGCCGCAGCCGGGGTTGAAGTAGGCCAGGCTCGACCGGACCGGCAGCTTGGTCACCACACCGGTGTCCAGGTCGACCGTCGCGCTGAACCCGCCGCGGCCGGCCAGCTTGTCCTTGTTCGTGAAGATGCGCGGTGCGTACACCACTACCGCGCGCTTTCCCGACTCCGTCACGCAGGCGTTGCCGATCCACTGGTCGGAGTCGAAGCCCGGTTCGGACAGGGTCGCCGCCGTGCGCCACGTGTAGCCCGTGGCGGCGTCGGCGACCAGGAGGTGGAAGCCGTCCGCGTCACCGCTGGTCGTCCACGCCCGGTCGGTCGACTGCTGCCAACCCCGTCCGAGCAGGTGGTCGCGTTCACCCGGATCGGTCGTGTGCTGCGCCCGCGGCTCAACCGGTGTCGCGGGCGCCTGCGGTCGGGACACCGGTTGGGCGGTGGCGCCGATCGGGGCACCCGAAGCCAGCAGTGCCAGGGATATCAACGATGTGCCTAACATGCGTCGTGCACGTCTCTTCGGCATGGTTTTCCGTTTCGAATCCGGTGCGCCGATCGGTCAGCGCGGCGAGGTGACCCAGAATCCTTCGGTGTGATCGTTCATGAGATCGCCGACGTAGTAGGTGTCGCCGTCGTACCGGGCATGTCCTTCGAAGGGGTCGTAGGCCACGGCGAACGCCACCGTGGTCCAACAACCGCCGTGCACGGTGAAAGACGAGATGCGGTCCTTCCAGGCGGGGAAGTTGTTCTCGTCGAAGTAGAGGAGGTAGCCTTCCGCGTCGCAGGTCCCGGCGTACCCGTACCAGGTGAACTCGCCGTTGCTGCCGTCCCAGTGCCAATTGTCGTACCACGTCATGAGCGGTACCGCGGCCGCTGAAAGGGCTTTCAGCTCCTGGGCTTCCGGGTCGGTCGAGCAAGCGGTCCGAACCGGGTCCTTCGGCGTCCTCCCGGTCACCGCGACGCAGTGTTCCTCAACCGGTTCGGCTTGTGCCGGACCGCTGAGCGCCGCTATCCCGAAGAGTGCGGCAGAAATAGTGCCCATGATCTTGCCGGCTGGTTTCACTTTCGATTCCTTCCGATTGGTGTGGTGCTCGGTCGGCGTGCCGACCGCGTGCTGCGGTCCCGCATCCTCTTCGCTCTTCGTCGGATCAGGACCGATCCGACGAGCAGTGCCGCGCAGACCCCGGCCGGCGCACCCAGCGAGGTGCCGGACGCGGCCGGTGACCGAGGTGGTGGGCCGGCCAGCGCGCGAACCGGATCGACGACGCCGAACCCGTACTGAGGATCGCGGCCCGGCGGTCCGGCTTCCCGAGCCGTCGTTTCGAGCAGTTCCGCCACTTCCGGCGCGGTCAGTTCCGGGTACCTCGCCCGGACCAGCGCCGCCGTGCCCGAGACGATCGCGGCGGCGTAGCTGGTGCCGCTGCGCTCCCCCCGTGAGGTCGCGATGTCCACACCCGGCGCGGCCAGCGCGATCTCCGGTCCGGACACGCTGACCTCCGGGCGGAACAGGCCGTTGCGGTCCACCGCCGACACGGCGAGCGCACCGGCGGTGCGGGCCAAGGCGGTGACGCCTTGGTCAACACCGGTGTTGCCCGCCGCGACGACCACCAGCACGTCCCGCTCGGCCGCGTACCGCAGCGCTTCGCCGTACGAGCCGTACGAGCCGCCGAGCGACATGTTGATCACCTGCGCACCGCGGTCCACCGCCCACCGGACGGCCGCGTCGGCGTCCGCGCTGTTGCCGGTGAGCTTCACCGGAAGCACCTCGGCCTCCGGTGCGACGCCGTGGCGGCCCGCGACCAGCGCCGCCACCTCCGTGCCGTGGCCGACGAGGTCGCGGCCCCCGGTGCCGAGATCGGGGAACTCGGCACCGGGCAGCACCCGCCCGGTGAGGTCCGGGTGGTCGTCGTCGACTCCTGTGTCGATGACGGCGACCGTCGCCCCGTCACCGCGAGAGGTCGTCCAGGCTTCTGCCAAGCCGAGCTGACCGACCCAGAACGCCACCACCGCCACCAGGACGGCGACCACGGTTACCTCACTCCCGACCAGGTCACCAGCTGTACGCCTCCTCGATGCCGTTCCTGACCTTGGTCAGCACGACCGGCGTGCCCTCGCCCGCGTTGAGACCTTCCGGGAAGAGGCACGACGGCTCGACGTAGTGGCTGCACACGCCCGACGTCTGCGGCATGTTCATGTCCTTGCCGTTGGCCCACAGCGATTCCAGGTCGGTGAACGGGTTGGGGCCGCACTGCCTGGTCTCGGCGAGGTACCGGTTGTTCGGCGCGTCGAACTTCGGCGCCAGGCACAGCCCGGTGGCCCGCTGGATGATCCGGTACTCCTTGCGGTTCTCCGCGTTGGTGTTCGGGACGTAGCGGACCAGCCAGTCGTCGCTGAAGTTGCCGGTGCACTGCCGGTGCACGACCGGCGCCGGGTATGCCGTCGTCGTGGCCGTGAGGCAGTTCTGGGTGATCAGGTGCACGAACCGCGAGATGTAGTCCGTGCTCTGCTGGAACCCGTCCTCGGGACTGAACGCGATCGCGTCGAACGCCACGATGCGACCGGTCGTCCCGTCACCGGTGAGCGTGCTCAGCGTGACCTTCGGGATGTTGTCGAAGTCGAACTTGCCCAGCGGCATCCACTGGCCGCGGTAGTCGTGCTGGCTCTTCGTGACGGTCTGCTTGCCCAGCGCCGTCTCGATCTCGTAGACCGCCGCCGTGGTCTTCGTGGAGCCGTGCGGTGGGATGTAGGCCCACACACCGGCCCTGGTGCGCATCTTCTGGCTCAGCGTCCAGTCGGCCGTCGTCACGGCCTTCAACTCGGTGGGCGTGTTCTGCTTGGTGTGGCTGATCCACGTGTGCCCGCCGAACCCGCTGCCGAGCTGGTGCAGGTCCACCCACGCCGCCGGCTTGTCGTAGCGGAACGCCATGGTGCCCGTCGACGTCATCTGCGTGCAGGCCGGACGCCTGGTCGGGGCGCCGTGGTCGACCACCAGCGTGCGCGTGCTGACCGGGCCCTGCGCGTCGCACTGGGGCACGTAGCTGACGCCGTTCGCGGGCTCCTGCGAGTAGTCCGGCCAGTCGTACCGGATGAACTCGTAGCCGCACGTCGTCGCGCAGTCGGTCTTCCACGTGGCCGCGTCGTGCCACCAGCAGCGCAGGTCGTACTGCCCGGCGGCGTTCTGGTGCGCGCACGGCCCGGTGTCCCGCAGCGGGTCGTCGTCCACGTCGGGATCCGTCGGCGTGAACAGACCGCCGGGCACGCACTGGTTGGCGCTGGTGCAGAACAGGAACCGGTCGGGCTTGACCTTGTGCCGGTTGTACGCGCCGGTGCCGGGCGTGCTCACCGGGCCGTCGCCGCCGTCCCAGTTCGCCGGCCTGAAGAAGGGCACTTCGGTGTTCTCGTCCTCAAGACCCCACGGCGGGTTGGCCGCGAAACCCATCACCTTCTCCGGGTAGGGCCAGAACTGCGGGCGCGCGAAGTCGTGCGGGTCCTCGCCGAAGGGCTGTCGGTTGGGGTCGTACTGCGGGTTGGCGGGGTTGTTGCCCCAGCCGAGGCCGTGCGCGCCGTTCGTGTTCGGCTCACCCGGCGGGTGGTAACCGGAGTTGTAGGCCCACGCGGCGAAGAACCAGTTCTCGATGCTGGTGACGTCGTTGTTGTTCACCCTCATGCCGGCTGCCTGGAGCTGGTTCCACTTGTCCTGCAGCAGGGCCAGGCCCGCCGCGACGTTCGCCGCGTAGTCGGTGCCGATGGCGAGCTGCTTGTCGTAGGACAGCGCGACCTCGCCGGGACGGGTGCGCCCGGCCGTGCGCATGCCGTCGGTCATCTGGGTGACGCCGTAGCCGCAGTCGGCCTCCGTGAAGTCCACGTTCCAGTCGTCGGACTCGTCGCCGTTGTAGACGTCCACCCCGTAGTAGTTGCCGATCAGGGGGTTGCCGGTCTCGCCGGGCAGCGTGTGCCGGCTGGCCTGCCACATGTTCGACTCCTGGCCGATGATGCCGAGCATGACCTGGGCCGGCACCTGGCCGCCGTTGGCGTTGGTCATGGCGCGCTGCGGGAACATCACCTGCGGCCGGTAGTTGCCCTGGTGACCGCCCCAGCCCGCGGGCCGGAGGACGTCCAAGTGGTTCTTCACCGCCATGTCCACCGCCCACTCGACCTGTTTGGGCTTGGGCTGGATCACCTGCGTCTGCCCGTCGTTGCGAGGCACCGCGCAGGTGCGGTCGGCCTCGACCTCGCGGGGTTTGAGCACGTCGGCGGGGTTGACCCCGAAGGCCAGGTCGCGGCCGGTCTTGAGGCTCTTGGCCCGGATGCTCCAAGGCTGCGACTCGACCTGCACCGGCGACTTGGTCGGGGCCACCCCGGTGACCGCTGCCTCTGCGTTGGTGGACACCGCCGAGCCCGCGGGGAGGTCGAGCTTGGTCACGACCGCCGGCAGCGCTTCGAGCTTCGCGTCACCGGTGATGAACACCCTGCCGCCGGTCGCGGTCAGGTCGACCTCACCGGTCGCACCCCTGGCGAGCAGGGACGTCTTGCCGCGCACGCCGGTCGAGCGCTGGACGTTGACCGCCTCTTCGCTCTCCGCTGCCATGAACACGACGCCGCCGTCGGCGTCGGCCTTGAGGTGGAACGGCACGCCGGCGGTCTTGGCGATCCGTTCCTTCGTGCCGTCGCGTTCGATCTTCAGCACGCCGGTGCCACCGGCGACGGCGAAGCCGTCCCGCAGCGGGACGGCCGAGGTGAACTGACCGGTGACCTCGGTGCGGTCGCTCACCTTCCCGGTGGTCGCGTCGACGGTGCGCAGACCGGTCTTGCCGAGGTCGAGGTCGGCGGCCTGGGTGAGCGCGACCTCCTCCCCGAGGCCGCAGCCGGGGTTGTAGTACGCCAACGTGGTGCGGACCGGCAGGTCGGTGACCGCGCCCGTGACCAGGTCGACGACGGCGGTGAAGCCGCCGCGGGCGGACAGCTTCTCGTCGTTGGTGAACGTCCGCGGCGCGTAGACCACGACGGCCTTGGTGCCGGAGCCGGTGACGCACGCGTTGCCGATCCAGGTGTCGGCGTCCACCGCGGGCTTGACCAGCGTGGCCGCCGTGCGCCACGAGTAGCCGGTCTTGGCGTCGGCCACCAGCACGTGGAAGCCGGTTCCGTCGCCGGTGGTCGTCCACAGCCGGTCGCCGGACGACTGCCAGTCGTTGCCCAGCAGCTCGCCGCGCTTCTCGGCGGCGACCACCGGGGGTTCGATCACCGCGACTTCTCGCACCGCGTTCCAGTCGGGGTCGGTCGCCGGCGCGGCGGCGCCCGGTGGGGCCGTTGCCAACGCGGCGATCGCGATTGTCGTCGCGCACAGCGGTGCCAATTTTCTTCGCACGTGTCCATCGCTCCGTTCGATCAGTGCCTGATCTTTCTGAACGTGGGGAATTAATTCGGGCGCACTCGCCATGCGGATGTGCCGAGTGCACATCCGCATGGCGTGGTGTATTGGCGGGGATCGCCGCGCTGCGCAGGCGACCTCGATCGAGGCCGCCTGATTTCGGTCCGCGGTGCCGGCTCAGTGGTTTTGCGTTCTACCGGTCGATGTGGCGAATAGGCCGAGAATGGCCGTCGATCCCGATCACGGTGCCCCCTGGCGTACTGAATGCCCGGCACGAGCAAACTACACAGATCAATGCACGGTCAATGCATCGGAACATGGCGCAGATCACATGCGTCCATTTGTGTGACGGCGAGAATGTCCGATAAGCCGGCCACGTGGTCTGATCGGGTGAAATAGAGCGGAATGCAAAGGAGGGGTTCGGCCGTCCGGCCGAACCCCTCCTGGCCTGCGGATATGCAGGTCAACCCGTTGGTCGAACACCGCCGCCGATCGGATCGGGTCCGTTCTCCGGCGTCGTCGTGGAGGTGGTGGGCGGGCAGGCCAGGCCCACGCACGGACGGGTCGAGGTCGTCGGCTTGGTGGTCGTCGGCTTGGTCGAGGTCGGGTCGGTCGTCGTCGACCGGTTGTCCTCGTCCCGCTTCTGCGTGGTCGTCGTGGTGGTCGTCGTGGTGGTCGGCTTCGGGTCGTCGAACTGGTTCAACTTCCTCGGCTTCGGGAACGGCTCCGCCGGCGTCCCCTCCAAGGCCCGGTCCATGAACCTCTTCCAGATCTGACCGGGCAGGCCACTACCGAAGATCGGCCGGTTCTGCGCGTCCTTCAACGCCACGCTGCCCGCGGGGTTGCCGATCCACACCGACGCCGACAGCGTCGGCGTGTAGCCGACCATCCACGCCTTCGAGTTCTGCGTGGCGTCGTTGGGGAGCTCGTGCGTGCCGGTCTTGCCGGCGCACTCACGGCCCGCGCACGCGAGACCGGTCGACGGCTTCACGACGGGCTTGAGCGCCTCGGTGACGTTGTCGGCGATGTCCTGGTTCTTCTGCGGGTCCGGGTCGAACGCCAGCCGGGACTCGTCGACGTGCTGGTAGACGGCCTTGCCCTCGGTGTTGGCGATCTTCGAGATGAAGAACGGCTCGTGGTACGTGCCGCGCGCGGCGAACGTGGCGTACGCCGACGCCATGTCGAACGGCCGGACCTGCGCCTCGCCGCCACCGAGCGCGATACCCGCGTTCGGCGCGCCGCCGGTCTCCTTGTTGACCAGCAGCTTCTCCTCGCCGTTGCCGACGTCCACGACCCTGGGAATGCCTGCGGCGTACGCCGCGTCGGCGACCGGCTGGGTGCCGATCTCCAGCACCATCTCGTAGAACACCGTGTTGAGCGACAGCTCCATCGCCTTGCGGATGGGGCACTTCTCGCCGCAGCTGTTGTTCCGGTCCGACGCGTTGCGGATCACGATGGGGTCGCCGCCGAGGTTGAAGGTCTTCGGCGAGCGGCCGTCATAGGTCGAGCCGAGGCCCTTGCCCGCCTTCAGCGCCGCCACCAGGTCGAACGGCTTGAACGAGGAGCCCGCCTCCTGGATCGTGCCGCGTGCGAAGTCCTGGCCGACGCCGTCCTCGCCCGCGTAGTACGCCCTCACCGCGCCCGTCTGCGGGTCGATCGCGGTGAGGGAGGACCTCAGCTCCTTCGGCTGCGGGCCCATGATGTCGCGCACCGCCTCCTCGGCCGCCAACTGCTTCGGCGGGTCGATGGTGGTGTGCACGGTGACGCCGACCGACTGGGACTTCTTGACGTCCCACCCGACCTTGTCCATCTCCTCGATGACCTGGTTGCGGATGTGCAGGCGCGGGCCCGCCAGGCCGGAGTCGTCGGTCTGCGGCACCGGCTCCGGGAACGGCTCGGACTGGCGGTAGGACGGCTCGATCCACTTGTACTCGAGCAGCTGGTCCATCACGTAGTTCCAGCGCTCCAGCGCGTACGCGGGCTGCTCGGACCGGCTCGGGTTCTGGACCATGCCGGCCAGCAGGGCGGCCTGCGAGTAGGTGAGGTTCTTCAGGTCGTCGTGACCGAAGTACGCCTTCGCCGCCGTCTTGATGCCGTAGGCGCCCTTGCCGAAGTAGATCGTGTTCAAGTACGCGGTCAGGATGTCTTTCTTGTCCTGCTGCTGCGACATCTTGTACGCGGTGACCGCCTCGGTGAACTTGCGGCTCAGCGTCATGTCGCTCTGGTCGGTGGCTTCCTTGACGTACTGCTGCGTGAGGCCGGAGCCACCGCTCTGCTCGCCCTTGAGCTGGTAGTAGGCCGCGCGGGCGATGGCCTTCAGGTCGAAGCCGACGTTCGTCTCGAACGTCGGGTCCTCCGCCGCGAACAGGGCGTGCTTGATCGAATCCGGCAGGTCCTCGTACTTGACCATGGTGCGGTTCGCCTCGCCGGGGGCGTACTTCGTCATCACGGAGCCGTCGGCGTAGAGGATCGTGATCGCCTTGCCCTGTTCGGCCGCGAGGGCCTCCGGGTTCGGGACCTCGACCACCTGGTAGGCGATGGCGAACGCCACGACGGGCGCCAGCAGCATCAGCCCGAAGGCCACGTAGGCGGTGCGGCGCACGCGGCGCCAGACCTTCTTGCGACGCACGGCGCGGGCCTCCTCCTCGGTCAGCTCCTCGTCGTACTCGTCGTCGTAGAACGGCTCGAGCTCGACCTCGTCCTCGCGGTGCGTGAGGAGCTCAGGTTCGCGCGGCGTGGTCTGGTACACCGGCGGCAGCAGGTCCGTCGGCTCCTCGCCGGGACGCCGCGGCGGACCGCCCGGACCGGCGGGACCGCCGGGTCTGCGCGGACCGCCCGGACCGCCGACCGGTGGCCGGCCGCCGGGCGGCACGGGTCCGCGCAGGCCGCCGGGAGGCGTGTTCGGGCGCTGGCCGGGGCCGCCGGGGCCGCTGCCCGCCACGCCGGGACCGGTCGGGGGGCCGCCGGGCCTGCCGCCGGGGCCGGGTGCGCCGGGACCGGCCGGTCGCCGTGGCGGCGGGCCGCCGCGGGGAATCCCGCCGGGCGGCGTCCCTCCCGCCGGCGGGACGCCCGCGCCGGGCGGCGGGCCGGGGCGGGAGAACCCGCCCGGCGGGGTGCCGTGCCGAGGGCCGGGGCCGTCCATCGGAGCGCGCGCGAAACCACCTGGCGGGGTGTTCGGACGCTCCGGCTGATCCCCGGCGCCGTGGCGCGGTGCGTGCCCGCCGCCGTCCGGGTCCTCCCCGGTCGGCCACTGCGGCTCCGCGCCACGATGCCTGTCGTCATGCTGGTCGTTCACGAAATGGCCTCCCAGACCGGCGTGCCGTTGCACGCGGTTCGGTGGTCGTACGCCGCTGCTCCTCGCCGGAGCGGCGCCCGCGGTCGGAGCAGGTTCACTCCGCCGCGGTCCTCCTGCGCGGCTTGCCTGAGTTCAAGCCACGCGTTCCCAGGACGTATGACTGCACCAGGTGGTTCCAACTACATGTGCGGCAAACTTCGACCACGTACACGGTGAACTCCTCGAAGAGGGTCGCCATGCGGGCCAGCTCGTCGGTGGTGCGCGCGGATCCGGCCGCGTGCTTGAGCTCGTCGCCGTAGACCCAGGACACGTGGGTGAGCGGTTCCTTGCGGCACACCGGGCAGGTCACATCGCTCGGTCGGCCGTGGAACTTCGCAGCTCGCAGCAGGTACGGGCTGGCGTCGCAGACCTCCATCGTGCCCACTCGGCCCGCGTAGACCTCCGCCAGCAGCGCGCGGCGCTGCAAGGCGTAGTCCACGACCTGGCGTTGGGTCGACACGACGACCAGAGTACGTGCCGCCCCAACCGCGTCGATGGGCCGTTCAGGGCAGTGGGCCGAAGGCAGGGGTCGCTGTGTGCCACGTGACACCGCGTCGGCGTGCGCGGATGTATCGAACCGATATACTGAGCACACCCATCGGCGCTCACCCGAGCGAGGAGGTGCGCGTGCTGGAGTTCGCGGTGCTCGGCCTGCTGCACGAGGCGCCCATGCACGGCTACGAGCTGCGCAAACGGCTCCACGAGCTGCTGGGTGCGTTCCGCGCGTTCTCCTACGGGACGCTGTACCCCACGTTGCGAAAGCTGCAACGCGGCGGCCTCATCGTCGAGGAAGTGCCCGAGGAGGACTCGGCCCGCTGGGGCCGTCGGGCGCGCAAGGTCTACAAGCTCACCGCGGAGGGCAAGGAGAGGTTCGCCGAACTGCTGGTCAACGCCGGACCCCAGACGTGGGACGACGACTCGTTCGGCGTGCACCTGGCCTTCTTCTCCCGGACCCCGGCCGAGATCAGGATGCGCATCCTCGAAGGCCGCCGGCGTCGCGTCGAGGAACGCCGCGAGGGGCTGCGCACCTCGTTATCGGCTACCAGCGAGCGCATCGACCGGTACACCCGGGAGCTGCACCGGCTCGGGCTGGAGAGCACCGAGCGCGAAGTGCGGTGGTTGAACGAGCTGATCGCCCATGAACAGGCCGAACAGCGCGAGCGGGACCAATAACCCCCCGAATACGAGCACGGAAGAACTAAGGAGGACTCGGCATGGGCGACAACCGCCGCACCGTTCGAGTGGCCATTGTCGGGGTCGGCAACTGCGCGGCGTCGCTGGTGCAGGGCGTCCACTACTACCGCGATGCCGACCCGAGCACCCGCGTGCCCGGTCTGATGCACGTCCGGTTCGGCGACTACCACGTGCGCGACATCGAGTTCGTCGCCGCGTTCGACGTGGACGCCAAGAAGGTCGGCTCGGACCTGTCCGAGGCCATCGGGGCGAGCGAGAACAACACGATCAAGATCGCCGACGTGCCGCCGCTGGGCGTCACCGTGCAGCGCGGTCACACCCTCGACGGGCTCGGCCGGTTCTACCGGGAGACCATCGAGGAGTCCGACGAGCAGCCGGTCGACGTGGCGCAGGCGCTGCGCGACGCATCGGTGGACGTGCTCGTGTCCTACCTGCCGGTGGGCTCGGAGGAGGCGGACCGCTTCTACGCGCAGGCCGCCATCGACGCCGGCGTGGCGTTCGTCAACGCGCTGCCGGTGTTCATCGCCTCCGACCCGGAGTGGGCGGAGAAGTTCCGCGCGGCCGGCGTGCCGATCGTCGGCGACGACATCAAGTCGCAGGTCGGCGCCACCATCACGCACCGCGTGCTGGCCAAGCTGTTCGAGGACCGCGGCGTCCAGCTCGACCGGACGATGCAGCTCAACGTGGGCGGGAACATGGACTTCCTGAACATGAAGGAGCTGGAGCGGCTGGAGTCAAAGAAGGTCTCCAAGACGCAGGCGGTGACCTCGCAGGTCGACCGCGACCTGGGCAAGCGCAACGTCCACATCGGCCCGTCGGACTACGTGGCGTGGCTGGACGACCGCAAGTGGGCCTACGTGCGGCTGGAGGGCCGGGCGTTCGGCGACGTGCCGCTGAACCTGGAGTACAAGCTCGAGGTGTGGGACTCGCCGAACTCGGCGGGCATCATCATCGACGCGGTGCGCGCCGCCAAGATCGCGTTGGACCGGGGGATCGGCGGCCCGATCCTGTCGGCGTCGTCCTACTTCATGAAGTCCCCGCCCGTGCAGTACTCGGACTCCGAGGCGCACGAGGCGGTCGAGGCGTTCATCCGCGGCGACGTCGAGCGCTGAGTCCTCTCGCGACGGACCCCCTGCACCGGGTGCAGGGGGTCTTCTCGCACGTCAGCGCTTGGACAACCGCAACGACTGCCACGACCCGTCGGCCGTCCAACCGCCGTCCACGGGCAGCGCGACGCCGTTGATGAAACCGCTCCGGCCCGGGTCGGCCAGGAAGGCGACGGCCTGCGCGATGTCGTCGGGCGCCGCGAACCGGCCCATCGGCACGTGGTCGGTGATGTCGGCGTCGTCGTAGTGCCCGCCGGCCTGCGACTCGACGTCCATCTCGGTCTTCACCCAGCCCGGGCACACCGCGTTGACCCGGACACCGCGCCCGCCCCACTCCACGGCGAGCGTGCGCGTCATGCCGATCAGCCCGTGCTTGGTGGTGTTGTAGGCGGCCCGGTCGGCGACGCCGCGCAACCCGGCCACGGACGCGATGTTCACCACCGCGCCCCGCCCGCGCGCCAGCATCACCCGGCCCAACGCCTGCGTCAGCAGGAACGGCCCGGTCAGGTTGACCGCCACCATCCGCTCCCACAGCTCCAGGGACGTGTCCTCGAACGGCACGATCCCCGCGATCCCGGCGTTGTTGACCAGCACGTCGACCCGGTCGCCGACCCGCTCGACCACCCTGGCCACGTCGGCCGGCGACGACACGTCGCCCACCACGCCGCCGTCGGTCTCGGTGAGGTCGAACCCGACCACCTCGTACCCGTCCTCGCGCAGCACCTCGGCCACCCGCAGCCCGATCCCCTGCGCCGCCCCGGTGACCACCGCAACTCGTCGCTCCATGGTGGGCACGCTAGGGCGTCGACAGGGCGCCGGGCAGGTCCGACAGCCGCCGCAGCACGGTGACCTGCGCCAACACCGCCGGATCGGGCGGGAAGTGCTCGTTCGGGACGGCGTAGACGGTCATGCCGGCGGACAGGGCCGCGCGCAGGCCGTTGGTCGAGTCCTCCACCGCCGCGCTGCGGGTCGGGTCGACGCCCAGCTTCGACGTGGCCAGGAGGTAGACGTCCGGCGCCGGCTTGCCCGCGCCCGCCTGCTCGCTGGAGAGGGCCACCGGGACGACGTCGGTCAGGTCGGTCGCGGCGAGGAACGACTTGATCAGCACCGGCGGCGACGAGCTGGCGATGGCGACCGGGTAGCGCGACGCCACCTCGCGCACGACGTCCACCGCGCCCGGCAGCACGGGCGGGCCCTCGGCGTAGCGCTCGGCCATCTCGCCGATCACGCCCGCCGCCGCCTCGGCCGGTGTCAGCCGCACGCCGACCTCGGTCACCAGGTAGGTCGCCCACTCGGGCGTGCTCATGCCCTGCATCGCCCTGGTCGCCGCCGGTTGCCACGTGCCACCGTGCCGGGCGGCGAAGGCCTGGCGCACCTCGTCCCACATCCGCTCGGAGTCCACCAGCACGCCGTCGAGGTCGAACACCACCGCATCCACACCCATGACCGTAGTGTGAGCACACTTACTTAGCTAGCCTAACCATAATTGGTTAGACTAGCTAAGTGAAATTCCTCGACCAACCCCGTCAGGTGTGGGTCACGGCGTTCGCCGCGGTGATCGCGTTCATGGGCATCGGGCTCGTCGACCCGATCCTGCTGTCGATCGCCGAGGGCCTGCGCGCCACACCGTCGCAGGTCACCCTGCTCTTCTCCTCCTACCTGGGCGTCCAGGTCGTCGCCATGCTCTTCACCGGCGTCGCGTCGGCCCGCTTCGGCGCGAAGCGCACGCTCGTCGGCGGCCTCGCCCTGATCGTGGCGGCCACGACGCTGTGCGCACTCGCGGGCGACATCGGCCAGCTCGTCGGCCTGCGCGCCGTCTGGGGCCTGGGCAACGCGTTCTTCATCGCCACCGCGCTGTCGGTGATCGTCGGCGCGGCCACCGGCGGCCGGAAGGGCGCGATCCTGCTCTACGAAGCCGCGCTCGGCCTCGGCCTGTCCGTCGGGCCGCTGCTCGGCGCCCTGCTCGGCAGCTTCTCGTGGCGCGGCCCGTTCATCGGCACCGCCGTGCTGATGGCCGTCGCCCTCGTGCTGTGCGCGGTCTTCCTCGCCGACGACGAGTCGCGGCAACCGATCCGGCTCCTCGACCCGCTGCGCGCCCTGCGCCACCCCGACCTGCTGCGCACGGCGCTCGGCTCCGCCCTCTACACGGCCGCGTTCTTCGCCGTGCTGGCCTGGTCGCCGTTCGTCCTGGGCTGGGGCGCGGTGCGGATCGGGCTGGTGTTCTTCGGCTGGGGCGCGTGCGTCGCGGTGGCGGGGGTCTGGCTCGCGCCACGCCTGGCCGACCGCTTCGGCGACCGCCGCACGACCGTCGCCGCGGTGCTCGCGTTCGCGGTGCTGATGCTGGTCATGGCCGTGCCGAGCAAGCCGCTCCTGGTGGTCGCGGTGATCGTCAGCGGCGTGGTCTCGGGCGTGCTCAACACCCTGTTCACGAGCACGGCGATGAGCGTCAGCCCGGCGCCGCGCCAGGTGGCGAGCGCGGGCTACAACTTCCTGCGCTGGTTCGGCGGCGCGCTGGCCGCGACGTTCGTCGGCCACCTCGCCCACCCGTTCGTGGTCGCCGCCGCGTGCTGCGCCCTCGCGGCCGGCCTGCTCGCCCTCGGTCGCACGTCCGAGCGCGCCGTGCCGACCGAAGCGATTCTCGTCGGTGAGGACTTGGTGGGTTAACAACAGGTGAACGCCGGCCTACTGTCAGTTGGTCCCGTACTGACCGTAGGAGGCGCGTCGTGGTGCGACACCTTCCCCTGCTGGCCAACCACTCCGCCGGCCGCGCGGCCGTCACCTGCGAGTACCGCTGCGGCGACGCGTGCTTCCACGACGTGCCGAACACCTCGGGCAACCCGTCCTTCGACGACCTGGTCGACCGCCGCACGGCCATCAAAGCGGCGCTGGTCGTCGCCGCGGTCGGCGGTGGCGCGGCGGCCGGGACGGGCACAGCGGCGGCCGGCACGGACAGCGCGGCGGCCGGATCGCGTCCGCTCGGCCTGGACTTCGAACCCGTCGCGCCGAACGCGCTGGACGCCGTCGTCGTCCCCGAGGGCTACCGCCAGGAAGTCGTGATCCGCTGGGGCGACCCGCTCTTCCCCGACGCGCCGGAGTTCGACTTCGACCGCCAGACCGCCGCCGCGCAGGCCCGCCAGTTCGGGTTCAACTGCGACTTCGCCGCGCTGCTGCCGCTGGACCCGACGGGACGGGCGAACCTGCTCGTCACCAACCACGAGTACACCGGCGAGCCGTTCATGTTCCGCGGCTACGACGCCGAGAACCCCACCCGCGAGCAGGTCGAGATCGCGTGGGCGGCGCACGGCCTGTCCGTCGTGCAGGTCCACCAGTCCCGCGACGGCCGGCTGAGCACGCGGTTCTCCCGCTACAACCGCCGCATCACGGCCACGACGCCGTTCCGGCTCACCGGTCCGGCGGCGGGCTCGGAGTACCTCAAGACCTCCGCCGACCCGACCGGCACGCTGGTGCTCGGCACGCTGAACAACTGCGCCGGCGGCGTCACGCCGTGGGGCACGATCCTGTCCGGTGAGGAGAACTTCAACCAGTACTTCGGCAACGCCGACGCGCTGGCCGACCCGCGCCTGACCCGCTACGGCATCACCGGCACGGCCACCACCCGCAAGTGGGAGCGGTTCGACCGGCGCTTCGACCTGGCGCGGGAGCCCAACGAGGCCAACCGGTTCGGCTACGTCGTCGAGATCGACCCGCTCGACCCCGACTCCACGCCGGTCAAGCACACCGCGCTCGGCCGCTTCAAGCACGAGTGCGCGAACGTCCGCATCGCGGGCGACGGCCGGGTGGTCGCCTACTCCGGCGACGACGAGCGGTTCGAGTACGTCTACAAGTTCGTCTCCACCGGCAAGGTGCGCCGCGGCGACGGCAAAGCCGCCCGCCGGCACAACATGACCCTCCTCGACGACGGCACGCTCTACGTCGCCCGCTTCACCGGCGACAGCCCGCCCGCCGAGATCGACGGCTCCGGCAGGCTGCCCTCCGACGGCCGGTTCGACGGCCGCGGCGAGTGGATCCCGCTGGTCAGCGGCACGCGGTCGTTCGTGCCGGGCATGACCGCCGAAGAGGTCTACGTCTTCACCCGGCTCGCCGCGGACAAGGTCGGCGCGACCAGGATGGACCGTCCCGAGGACATCCAGACCCACCCGCGCACCGGCGTCGTCTACCTCGCCCTGAGCAACAACGTCGACCGCGGCAAGGAGGGCAAGGAGGGCGCGACCGAGCCGAACCCGCGCGTGGCCAACAAGCACGGCCAGGTGCTGGAACTCGCCGAGCGCGGCGGCGACGCCCTCGCGCTCACCTTCACGTGGAACCTGATGCTGGTGTGCGGCGACCCGGCCTCGCCCGACACCTACTTCGCGGGCTACGACAAGACCCGGGTCTCCCCGGTCTCCAGCCCCGACAACGTGGCGTTCGACCGGCACGGCAACCTGTGGATCTCCAGCGACTCGGGCGGCGCGCTCAACGGCTACAACGACGGCCTGTACGCCGTGCCGGTGTCCGGGCCGCACCGCGGGCGGCTCCAGGCGTTCCTCACCGTCCCGCGCGGCGCGGAGACGTGCGGGCCGGTGATCGGCGAACGCGTGGTCACGGTGTGCGTGCAGCACCCCGGCGAGGTGGACGGCGCCAGTGCGGACAACCCGGTCTCGCACTGGCCGGACGGCGGCGACTCGCAACCGCGCTCCGCGGTCGTCGCGGTCTGGCGCGACCACCACCGCATCGGTGAGTGACCGCCCGGCGACACCCCGTGTGAGCTGGCGGTTCCGGCTCGTCGACGCCCGAGGTGTTCGCCTCGCGTTCACTTCGAAGTCCGCTGCAGGTGGACTTGCCCTCTTACGGTCGCCCGGTTCCCACTGAGCGATCTCGGAGGTCCGCGTGTCCTCATCCACCGATCGGGGGCGGCGTCTGCTGCCCCTGCTGCCCAACCACCCCCTCGGGCGTTCGGCGATCACCTGCAAGTACCGCTGCGGCGACGCGTGCGCGCACGAGGCGCCCAACACGTCCGACAACGCCTACTTCGGTGACGTCGTCGGCGAGGTCGTGCGTCGGCGCGGCCTGCTCAAGGCGGGCGCGGTGCTCGCCGTCGCGGGCGCGGGTGTCGGGCTGGTCGGTGCCGGCAGCGCCGCCGCGAAGCCCGAGGTCGCCCCCGACGCCGACCTCGGCGGCGGTCGTCGACGTGACGGCCTGAACTTCACCGCCGTCGCGCCCAACACCGAGGACCGCGTCGTCGCGCCCGAGGGCTACGAGCAGGGCGTCGTGCTGCGCTGGGGCGACCCGGTGGTGCCCGGCGCGCCCGCGTTCGACTTCGACCGCCAGACCCCGGCCGCGCAGGCGAAGCAGTTCGGCTACAACTGCGACTTCCTCGGCCTGGTGCCGGTCGGCGGGCACGACCGGTGGGTGCTCGTGGCCAACCACGAGTACACCTCCGAGGAGTTCCTGTTCAAGGACTGGGACGCGGCCAACCCGACCCGTGAGCAGACCGAGATCGCCTGGGCCGCGCACGGCGCGTCGGTGGTGCTGGTCGAGCGCGACCGGCGCAGCGGGAAGCTCGTGCCCAAGCTGGACCGGCGCTACAACCGGCGGCTGACCGCGACCTCGGAGTTCGCGGTCACCGGGCCGGCGGCGGGCTCGAAGTACCTCAAGACCTCCGCCGACCCGACCGGCACGAAGGTGTTGGGCACGCTCAACAACTGCGCCGGCGGCGTGACGCCGTGGGGCACGATCCTGTCCGGCGAGGAGAACTTCAACCAGTACTTCGCCAACGCGGGCTCGGTCACCGACCCGGTCGCCAAGGCGCGGCTGGCCCGCTACGGCCTGTCCGGCGCGGCGTCCACCCGCAAGTGGGAGCGGTTCGACAAGCGCTTCGACGTGGCGCAGGAGCCCAACGAGGTCAACCGGTTCGGCTGGGTCGTCGAGATCGACCCGCTCGACCCGGACTCGACCCCGGTCAAGCACACCGCGCTGGGCCGCTTCAAGCACGAGGGCGCGAACGTGATCGTCGCCCGGGACGGCCGCGTGGTCGCGTACATGGGCGACGACGAGCGCTTCGACTACATGTACAAGTTCGTGTCCGACGAGAAGGTCAAGCCGGGCAACAGCAAGCACGCGCGCGAGCACAACAAGAAGCTGCTGGACAAGGGCACGCTGTACGTCGCCAAGCTCACCGGCGACAGCCCGGTCGCCGAGATCGACGGTTCCGGCAAGCTGCCCGCCGACGGTGAGTTCGACGGCTCCGGCGAGTGGATCCCGCTGGCCGCGGGCGACCGCTCGTTCGTGCCCGGCTTCACCGCCGAGGAGGTCTACGTCTTCACGCGGCTCGCGGCGGACGCCGTCGGCCCGACCAAGATGGACCGCCCCGAGGACGTCGAGCCGAACCCGCGCAACCGCCGGGTGTACGCGGCGCTGACCAACAACAGCGACCGCGGCAAGGCGGGCAAGGAAGGCGCGACCGAGCCGAACCCGCGCCCGAACAACCGCCACGGTCACGTGCTGGAGCTGGAGGAGCGCCGCGGCGACAACACCGCCACGTCGTTCTCGTGGAAGCTGCTGCTGGTGTGCGGCGACCCGACGTCGGCCGACACGTACTTCGGCGGCTACGACAAGACCCAGGTCTCGCCGATCTCGTGCCCGGACAACCTGGCGTTCGACGCGCGGGGCAACCTGTGGATCTCCACCGACGGCAACGCCCTGAAGTCCAACGACGGCCTGTTCGCGGTGCCGGTCGAGGGCCCGTACCGCGGCCGGGTGAAGCAGTTCCTGACCGTGCCGAGGGGCGCCGAGACGTGCGGCCCGGTGGTCGAGGACGACTTCGTGCTCGTCGCCGTGCAGCACCCCGGTGAGATCGACGGCGCCTCGGCCGCCAACCCGCTGTCGCACTGGCCGGACGGCGGCAACTCCCAGCCGCGCCCGTCCGTGGTCGCGGTGTGGAAGAAGGACAAGGGCCGCATCTGCGGCTGACCCGGGGTGGAGGGCTCGCGCCACCACGCCCGAGCCCTCCACCGACTTGTCCACAGGCGAGCGAGTTGTCCACAGGTGACGCCCGACGCCGCCGATTCGTCGGTCCTGCGTGGCAGGGTGAAAGCAGGGGTCCCCTTGCCGGGGACGCCTGCGAAGCGTCGCCGTCGCCGGCGGCACGTCGCCGGCGGCGTGCTGGTGCGCCCGGATGACCGTGGAGTCCACCGACACGTCCCACACGATCGACCCGGCGGCACCGACCCGCGCCCGGTCTCCGGTACTGCGGTTTCGCTTGGTCGCTGAACCACTCACGGAGACCTCGCCGCGTTCCGGCCACCGACACGTCGCCGGCAGCCCACCTTTGACACGCGCTCGCCGGGGACGCCTGCGAAGCGTCGCCGGTGGGCACGCCGCGGGCGGTGGTTGGTTAGGGTCCTGGCATGAGTCGACCCGTTGCGCTGGTGACCGGTGCGTCGCGTGGGATCGGTGCGGCGGTGGCGCGCGCCCTCGCCCCGTCGCACGACCTGCTGCTCGGCGGACGCGACGAGAACGCGTTGGCGGACCTGGCCGCGACGCTGGAGTCCGCCCGCCCCTGGCCGGTCGAGCTCACCGACACCGACGCCCTGGCCGCGGCCACCGCCGGCCTCACGCGCCTGGACGTCCTGGTGCACAGCGCGGGCGTCGCCGAACTCGGCCCGCTCGCCGACGCGACCGCCGACGTCTGGCGCCGCACCCTCGACGTCAACGTGGTCGCGGTCGCGGAGCTCACCCGGCTGGCGCTGCCGCTCCTGCGCGCCGCCCGCGGCCACGTCGTGCTGATCAACTCCGGCGCGGGGCTGCGCGCCAACCCCGACTGGGGCGTCTACGCCGCCAGCAAGTTCGCCCTGCGCGCCTTCGGCGACGCACTGCGCGCCGAAGAAGAAGACCTCCGCGTCACGTCCGTCCACCCCGGACGCGTCGACACCGACATGCAGCGCGGTGTCCGCGAGCAGGAGAACGGCGACTACCAGCCGCACCTCTACCTGCACGCGGACTCCGTGGCCCGGGCCGTCGCCACCGCCGTGAACGCGGGCGAGGACGCCCACTTCACCGAGATCGTCCTCCGCCCCCGCCCCCGCTGAACTAC
Organism: Actinosynnema sp. NPDC037264; assembly: GCF_055603705.1. Taxonomy (NCBI): domain Bacteria; kingdom Bacillati; phylum Actinomycetota; class Actinomycetes; order Pseudonocardiales; family Pseudonocardiaceae; genus Actinosynnema; species Actinosynnema sp. NPDC037264. The sequence continues at coordinate 266,440 of NZ_JBVJVK010000001.1, forward strand.
CGCAGCCGGGCCGCCACCTCGCGCACGCCCGCCTGCGCCTCACGCCGGTCCACGTTCGTGGTCTCGCCGTCGGCCACGACCTGCTTGCCCGCCACCCACACGTCCTTGACCCGCCGCGTGCCCGAAGCCCACACCAGGTTCGCCAGCACCTGCTCGTCCGGCGCGTCCAACCCCGTGGCGAACGCCGGGTCGTCCACGTCCACGTGCACCACGTCGCCCCACCGACCGGGCTCGAGCGCGCCCAGGTCGTCACGCCCCAACGCCGCCGCACCACCGCGCGTGGCGAGCAGCAACGCGTCCGCCGCCCGCATCGCGGTCGCGTCCCCCGACGTCACGCGCGCCAGCAGCGCCGCCAACCTGGCCTCCTCGAACAGGTCCAGGTCGTCGTTGGACGCCGGCCCGTCGGTGCCCAACCCGACCGCGACGCCCGCGTCCAGGTACGACCGCAACGGCGCGATGCCCGACGCCAGCTTGGTGTTCGAGCCGGGGCAGTGCGCGATGCCGACCCCGTGCCGGGCGTAGATCGCCACGTCCTCCGGCGACAGGTGCACGGAGTGCGCCGACAGCACCCGCCCGCCCAGCACGCCCGCCTGCTCCAACAACCGCGGCACGGACCCGTGCGACGCCCGCTGCTCCAGGTCCTCCTCCGGCGACTCGGCCACGTGCACCTGCACCAGCGCGCCGCGGTGACGCGCCTCGCCCGCGATCTCGCCGAGCGCCTCCGGCGACAGGATGTACGCCGAGTGCGGCCCGTAGCTCAGCTCGACCCGCTCGTCCGGCCCGAACCGCAGCCCGTCGGCGTCGATCCACCGGGTGATCTCGTCGGTCATCGGCCGCCACGGCATCCCCGGCAGGTCCATGATCGCCGCACCGAACAGCACGCGCGACCCGGCCGCGAGCACCGCGTCCGCGAGCTGCTCGCCGTGGAAGTACATCTCGGCGCTCGTGGTCACGCCGTTGCGCAGCATCTCCACCGCGCCGAGCAGCATGCCGACCCGGATGTCCGACGGCTTCATCTTCGCCTCGGCCGGCCACATCGCCTCGCGCAGCCAGCGCAGCAGCGGCAGGTCGCCGCCCATGCCGCGCAGCAGCACCATCGGGCTGTGCGCGTGCGCGTTCACCAGGCCGGGCAACAGGATCCCGCTCAGCCGGCGGACCTCGCCCGCGAACTCCGGGGCGTCGGCCGCCGGGCCGACGTGCGCGACCCGGCCGTCGACGACGTCGACGACGGCGTCGCGCAGGACGGTGCAGGCGGGATCGCAGGGCAGGACCACGGGGGCGTGCAGGCGCAGCGACATACCCCGATCCTGCCGCACTCGAACGAGCGACACACAACGTGGCGGCCCACGCCTCAACCCGTAACCCGAACAGTGGGTTTGACCTTCTCGGGCGGTGTTCACCCGCCGGATGGACGTAATCTCCGAAACGTTGGGAGAGGTGGTGGTCCCGCTGATCCGGCGAAGGAGTGACAGTGGCTCGTAACGGTGGAAGTGCTCAACCCGGCGAGCGTCGCGGCAGGGGGGAACCCGCGGCGGCGGTCCTGCGATCGGAGGCCGATTTCTCCGAACCGGACCTGTCCCGGGAACGTCGATGGCTCGCGCTGTTCCTGTTGGTGCACCTCGTGGACGACAACGGTCGGATGAGCACCGCGTACCGGCGGGTGCTCCGGCGGGCGGCGCGAACACCCGGGCACTGGGCCCACGGCCGGTCGCTCGGCGCGGTCCGGGCCGAGGTGACGCGCTGGATCGGCGCGCAGGCGCGGCCCGACTGCGTGCCGCCGTGGGACCGGGTCGCGAGCCTGGTCCACGCCGCCGTGCACCCGACGCTCGCGCCGGAGGTGCTGGCCACGGCCCGCTACCTGCACGGCCTCGTCACCGGCCGGGAGACCGACGACCCGCGTCCGCGCTGGCTGGACCCGGAGGTCGACGACATCACCACGACGATGATCGGCGGCCTGGAATGGGCGCGCAACCACGGCCTCGCCGCACCTGACGACACCCCGGCCGACGACGCGGCGTCCGACGACACCCCGGCCGACGGGGAGACCTCCCCGAAGCCGGAGTCGAGCGCGTACGAGATGTTGTGGACGGTGGTCCGGGTGCACCGCGACGCGGAGGCGCGGATCGCCGAGCTGGAGCACCAGGTGCGAGAGCTGCACGAGGAGAACGCCCGGCTCTCCGGCGACGTCACCACGTGGCTGGGCGACTACCGGCCGACGATCCCCGACCAGGACCGCGGAGCCCGCCGCCGTCCCGTCGTCGACCGGCACCTCGCGCCGGAGGAACCGGCGCGGTCCTTCACCTACCCGCTGCCCGCCGAACTGCCCGCGTCGCACCCGACCGCCGGCTGACCGGTCACGGTCGTGCGCCCAGGACGCGCGGGCCGCGCGGGACTGCCGGTGGTGCGGTCGGGGAACCGGTCACCGCACCACGGGCAGGGCGGCGCGCACCTCCCAGCCGCCGCCGGCCCGCGTGCCCGCGCTGAACCGCCCGCCGAGCAGCTCGACGCGCTCCCGCATGCCCACCAACCCGTAGCCGCCCGACCCGCCGACCGGCGGCGTCTTCCGCGCCCGCCCGTCGTCGGCCACCAGCACGTGCACCACACCGTCCGAAACGGACACCGAGACGTCCACAGAGGACGCTTCCTCGGCGTGCTTGCGCGCGTTGGTCAAGGACTCCTGCACCAACCGCAGCACCGAGCGCCCCAACGACGGCGGCACGGGCACCGGCAGGTCGACGTGCAGCCGCACGTGCTGACCGGACCGCTCCACCACACCGCGCACGTCGTCGGCCAGGTCGCTGGACGCGGTCGGCGCGTCGGCCTCGGTGTCGCGCAACGTGCCGACCAGGCGGCGCATCTCGGCCAACGCCTCGTTGCCGCTGCGCACGATGATCGGCAACGCCTCCTGCGCCGCCGCCGGCACGGCCTGCGCCGCCTGCGCGTGCACCACCATCCCGGTCACGTAGTGCGCGATCACGTCGTGCAGCTCGCGGGCCAGCGCCATCCGCTCGGTGTGCTGCGCCGCCGCGACCTCGGCCCGCACGGCGGTCGCGCGTTCCCGGTCGCGGGCGCGGAAGTACAGCCCGGTGCCCACCGACAGGGCCAGCAGCACGCCGCCGAACACCGCCTGGGCCCAGAACCCGGGACCGCTGTAGTCGTCGGACCAGTACGGCGACCGGTACTCCGGTCGCACGACGGCGGCCGACGCCGACACCGCGACGAGCAGCACCACCCCGGCCACCGCGCGCGCCGGCGGCACGTGCCGCACCACCACCGCGAGGATCGCCATCAGCGCCGCGACCTCGGCCACCACCAGGCCGCCGATCATCGGCGTCACGGGCGCGACGCCCGCCACGCGCAGCAGGACCGAACTCGCCACCACCGCCGTCGCGGCGCTCAGCGCGGCGTCGAACGGGCGCCGTGGCGCGAGCACGGCCAGCGCGCAGACCACGACCGCACCGGGCAGGTGCCACCAGCCGACCTCGCCGAGGAACTCGCCGCCGACGAGGAAGAGCAGGGCCCACGCCAGCGGCCACTGGCGGCGGAGCAGGGCCCGCCACCCGAGCTGAGTGCTCTCCACGGGACCTCACGGTAGGTGGTCGCGGCGCGTGACGCGTCCGACCCCGGTCGGGTGGGCCGTCAACCGCGAGGCTGACCCGAACGCCCGGTTAAACACACCAGTGGCCGATGTCGGATGACGAATCCCGGGGTGACTCTTGAGCGGTGAGTCGGGGAACGGGAGGTACACCATGTTCGGAGTGGTCGCAACTTGGGCGGGCGCGGTGCTCGGCCTGCTGGTGCTGGTCCTGATGGCGCTGGCCGGCGTGTTGATCGATTCCCAGCGCTGAGCCGGGGGTGGCCGGCCGCTCAGTCGCCGAAACCCTCGACGCGCCGGCGGAGCAGTTCGGCGAGGCGTCCGGGTGAGTGCGGCTGGGTCGTTTCCGCGGGGGCGGGGGAGAAGCGGGCGGGTCCGCCGGCACGGGCCCGGCCGGCCGCCGCGGGATCGAGTCGGAACGCGGGCCGGTTGCCGGAGTGGCGTTGTCGCGAGCGCAGCCACGACAGCCGGTGCCGCGACTCGGCGTGGTGGTCGGTGATGGTCACGGCGGCGCGGTCGAAGGAGTGCAGCACGGCCCGGTTCAGCTCGACCACGGCGCGGTCGCGCCACAGCGAGCGCTCGGTGGACGTGTCCAGGCCGAGCGCCTCGGCGACGGACCGCGCGGCGCCGCAGGCGTTCTCGTCGGCCAGGCTCCTGGCGCCGATCTCGGAGCCGACGAACCACGAGTTGAACGGCGCGGCGGGGTAGGTGACGCCGCCGATGGCCAGCCGCATGTTGCTGATCACGGGCACCGCGTGCCAGCGCAGGCCGAGCTGCCCGAACCAGGGCAGGTCGGGGTGTTCGAGGGCCACCTCGTGCACCACGTCCGGCGGCACGGTGAACAGCCGCGCCCCCTCGTGCGCGGTCTCGACCACCAGCGGCAGCAGGTCGAAGCGGCCGGGCGGCACGGGCGGCTGCCAGCCCATCGCGCGCACGGCGTCGGTGAACCCGCGGTAGCGGAGGTCCCCCGAGCCGTCGCCGTGGCCCGCGTACCGGACCAGCTGCTCGTTCCAGATGCACGGCCCCGGCGCGGTCGGCGTGTCCGGCGCGAACACGGTGACCAGCGGTCGGATCTCGCCGCCGTTGGTCGCCTGGCGCAGGTGCTCGACGCACTCGGCCGCCACGGCGGCGGCGTTGCGGAGACCGCGCAGGTCGCGGACCTTGAGCCGGCGCCACGGCACGCCGCTGGTGCACCAGCCCGAGTCGCGCAGGGCGATCCGCGCGCCGTAGGCGAGCTCGTGGGCGGTGTGCCGGTACGTGCCGGTCTCGGCGATCTCGTCGCGGACCCGGGCCAGGCGCGGTCCGACGGGCCCGGCCTCGGGGTGGGCGATGTGGAACATGCGGAGGAAGCCCTCCGCCGCGTCCACGTCGAACGTTATCGGTTCGTTGTCTACTACGGTCACGGGCGGCAACCGTAGTTGCGGACCGGTGTCACACGTCACTGCCAGACGGGGCACATCGGGTGATCGATAAAACCCACCCGATCCGGTGACGAATCCACGCGCAGTCGCCGCATCGGTCGCCGGCGACCGCGACTTCATGCCACGGTCAGGTGAGTTCGATCCGCTCGAACATCAGGTCGTGGCTGATCCGGTCCTCCTCGACCGCGCGCTGCTCGAACTTCGTCACGGGCCGCCACTGCGGCCTGGGCGCCCACCCGTCGAACCGGTTGCGCAGCAGCGGCTCGGCGGAGCACACCCGCAGCATCTGCTCGGCGTACTCCTCCCAGTCCGTCGCCAGGTGCAGCGTGCCGCCGGGCCGCAGGCGCGAGGCCACGAGCCCCACGAACTCCGGCTGCACGAGCCTGCGCTTGTGGTGCTTCTTCTTCGGCCACGGGTCGGGGAAGTAGATCCGCACCTCGGCCAGGGTCCCGGGCTCCACGTGCTCGGTGAGCAGGTCGACCGCGTCACCGCGCAGGACCCGCAGGTTGGTCACGTCGAGCGCCTCGGCGCGCAGCAGCAGCTGCGCCAGGCCGGGCTTGTAGACCTCGACGGCCACGTAGTTCACCTCGGGCGCGGCGGCGACCAGCTGCGACGTGGTCTCGCCCATCCCGGAACCGATCTCCAGCACGACGGGCGCCTCGCGCCCGAACCACTCGTCGAAGTGCACGGGACCGGCCGGGAGCGCCTTGACCTCGTGGCCCAAGCGCTCCCAGTGGCGGTCCCATGCGCGCTGCTGCCCCACGGTCATCCGTTCGCCGCGTTGGACGTAGCTGACGACGGATCGGTGGTGCGGCGGTCGCTGGCGGCTGGACGTCACGGGCGTACAGCCTAGGTGGTGCGCTAAGCGATGTTCTCCAGGTCCTCGATCTGCTCGCGCAGCTCGGCGGGGGTGAACTCGATGGGTTGGCGCTGACCGGGGCCCCGGTGCGCGGGGAGCAGGTCCACGAAACCGGGGTGCCGGTCGGTGAACTGCACGGTGGTCGGCTCGGCGGGGCCGTAGACGCCGCTCTCGGACGGCACGAACTCCCAGTAGCCGACCTCGCCCTCGGTCGCCCACGGGACGAACACCCAACCCGGTCGGCTGCCCAGCAACCGGGTCACCTCGTCCTCCAGGGCGAACGCCGCCGCGCGCGAGGCGATGCGGCCCCGGTCCAGGGCCCTGAGCCACCAAGGTGCGGGTGCGTCGGGGCCCACTGCGCGGAACATGGCGAGCACTTGCTGTTCGTCGGCCTTGTGGATCCAGGCTCGACGCGTCTGTGCGGGTGAGTCGGCGACGCCGACCCCTCCCGCGGCTTCGATCGCGTGCGACCATTCCAACGCCAACATCGGTTCGACGCGAAGGGCGTGGTCGCGTTGACGGGGCAGCACCTTCCTGGGCGGCTCCTTGGACCCGGTCGCCGAGTTCTCGGCGTTCAGGTTCGGATCGAGCACCGTCACGGGTTCACCTCCGGGGGGTTCCTTGACGGGGGGTATCCGAATTCGTGTGCGGGCAGGCGCCTGCCTCACGATTCGCGCTTTCCATCTGACCGGGTTCAGATGCGCTTGTCATGGGGCTGTGCCGGAGTTCACGACGTCTTAACGAACGGCTTACTCCGCTTGCCCGAATCGAGAACTGTGAAACATGATTGACTTGGAATATCTGTGATCCCGAACACAGGGGGAATTGGTGACGGGGAGAGCGGTGGCGGCCGCGGTCCTGATCGCGATGGTGGTCCCGGGCGTGGCCTGGGCGCAGACGATCGAGGAGCAGCAGTGGCACCTGGCCGCCTTGGGGGTGTCCGCCGCGCACGCCACCACGCGGGGTGACGGCGTGGTCGTCGCGGTGGTCGACTCGGGCGTGGACGACACCCGCCCGGACCTCGCGGGCGCGCTGCTGCCCGGCACCGGGTTCGGCTCGGCCGCCGGCACGGACGGCACCGAGGACAACGACGGCCACGGCACCGCGATGGCGACGTTGATCGCCGGCCGGGCGGTGGACGGCGGCGCGCTCGGCGTCGCGCCCGGCGCGATGATCATGCCGATCTCGGTCGGCGCGGACGGCGACAAGTTCACCACCGCGTCCGTCGCCGAGGGCGTGACCTGGGCCGTCGACCAGGGCGCCGACGTCATCAACCTGTCCCTGACCTCGCTCGCCACGCTCACCCCGGACCTGCTGCGCGCGGTCAACTACGCGTTCGACAACGACGCCGTGGTGGTCGCCGGCACCGGGAACGACGGCGACGAGCACGTGGGCGCGCCCGCCAACATCAAGGGCGTCATCGCGGTCTCCGGCACGATCGAGGGCAACGGGCCGTGGCCGGAGTCCAACACCGGCCCGGAGACCGTGCTGGCCGCGCCCGCGCAGCGCATCGTGACCGCCGTGCCGGTGTCGGTGGTGGACACCGGCTACGCCGAGGTGGACGGCACGAGCGCGGCCACGGCGCTGGTCTCGGGCGCGGCGGCGCTGGTGCGGGCCCGCTACCCGGACCTGGACGCGGGCAACGTGGTGAACCGGCTCATCGCCACCGCCACCGACCTCCTCGCGCCCGGCCGGGACAACGTGACCGGGTTCGGCCAGGTCAACCCGGTCGCCGCGCTGACCGCCGACGTGCCGCGGGTGGAGCGCAACCCCTTGGCGCCGCCGCCGCGCACGACCTCCGCCGACGCTCCGCCCACGTCGGACGGGAACGTGGCCGCGCCGTCGTCCGGGGTGGACGGGAGCGGGCGGCTGCTGGTGGCGTTCGGCGGGCTGACCGCGGTCGGGATCGTGGTGGCGGCGGTGAGCCTGCTGCTGGCCCGGCGCAGTCGGATCCGGCGCGCGCCGGCGCCGGTCGTCACCGAAATCCCGCCGCCGTCCGACGACTTCTGGCGCAACGACCGGTTCTGACCCGCGGGCGCGGTCGGCGAATCGCTTTCCGGCACCCGGTGGAGCGCCGGTCACTCGTTCGCGTGGTATTCCACGGATTCCTTCGTGAGTTGCATGAAGGCCTCTTCGAGCGAACCGAGTTGCGGGCTCAGCTCGTGCAGCGTGATGCCGTTCGAGGCGGCCAGCTCGCCGATGAACGCGGGCTCCACCCCGTGCACGACGAGCGCGCCGTCGGAGGCCGCGGCCTCGGCGACGCGGGCCCGGCCGTCGAGCAGCTCGCGCAGCCGGTCGAGCTGCGGCGAGCGGACGCGGACGGTGTCCTCGGTGGCGTCTTTGATGAACTGCTCGGTGCTGGTCTGCGAGATCAGCTTGCCGCGCCCGATCACGATCAGGTCCTGCGCGGTCTGGGCCATCTCCGACAGCAGGTGGCTCGACACGAACACGGTGCGGCCGTCGTCGGCGAGCCGGTGCATGAACTGGCGGATCCAGAGGATGCCCTCCGGGTCCAGGCCGTTGACCGGCTCGTCGAACATCAGCACCTCGGGGTCGCCGAGCAGCGCGCCCGCGATGCCCAGCCGCTGGGACATGCCCAGCGAGAAGCCGCCCGCCCGGCGCTTGGCGACCTGGGTGAGGCCGACGATGTCCAGCACCTCGTCCACACGCCGGTCCGGGATCCGGTTCGACCGGGCCAGCCACTGCAGGTGGGCCCGCGCCGAGCGGTTGGGGTGCACCCACTTCGCGTCCAGCAGCGCGCCGACCACGCGCAGCGGCTCGTGCAGCGAGCGGTAGTCGCGGCCCTTCACGGTGACCTTGCCGCGGGTGGGGCTGTCGAGGCCCAGGATCATCCGCATGGTGGTGGACTTGCCCGCGCCGTTCGGGCCGAGGAACCCGGTGACCCGGCCCGGCTGCACGGTGAACGACAAGTCGTCCACGGCCACGGTCCTGCCGTAGTGCTTGGTGAGGCCGGTCGCTTCGATCATGACATCTCCCGTCCGATCAACCGCTGGTGGCGGAACCTGAAGCAGAAGAGCCCGGGCCACCCCCCGAAGGTGACCCGAGCTCCCCCTTTCCCCCGGCTGCCCGCGCGCCGGCCCCCGAATGCCGGCGGCGCGGGCCTGCCCGTTACGCGTCCCGCCGCTTCACCACGACGAGCGAGATGACGTAGATCGCCAGCGCGATGGCGGCGAAGTACCCGAACGAACCCCACGGGCTCAGGTCGCCGACCACGGGCGGACCCTCGCCGGCCGGGATGCCGCCCGTGTCCGGGTCGCCCAGGATGAACTTCTGGGCCATCAGGAACGGCAGCCACTTCTGGATGTCGTCACCGATGTTCGGGATGAGCCCGACGAGGCTCTCCACCACCAGCGCGTACACCAGGATGATCGACACCGCGCCCGCGGTGTGCCGGACCATCGCGCCCACGCCCAGCGCGAGCAGCGCGCCCATCGCGAACACCAGGCCCACGCCCACGAGGTGCCGCCAGTCGGCGGCGGAGTCCAGCGCCAGGCCGGAGGAGTCGTCGGCGATGACCCGGCTCAGGCCCCACGAGCCGAACGCGGCGACCAGGCCGACCACGCCCGAGAGCAGCATCACGACGACCGCCTTGGCGATCATCGGCGAGATGCGGTCGGGCACCGCCTGGAACGTGGCCTTGATCGTGCCGAAGCGGTACTCGGTGGTCACCGCCAGCGCGGCCATCACCATGACCACGTACAGCCCGAAGTTGTAGACGACCACCGTGCCCATCACGGGCATCGGACCGCCCCAGTTGAGCGCGAAGATCGCGCCGAGGCCGACGGTCAGGCCGACTGCCAGCAGCATGCACCACCAGGGCGAGCGGGTGGAGAAGAGCTTGATCCGTTCAACGGCGAGCAGAGTCATCGGTGGTCACTTCCCCGTCTCGGCGAGTTCGGCGTGGTACTCGACAGAATCGCCCGTGAGCTGCATGAACGCTTGTTCGAGCGAACCTCGTTGCGGGCTCAGCTCGTGCAGCACCACGCCGCTGCCCGCCGCGATGTCACCGATCTCGTCGCTGAGGGCGCCCGACACGGTGAGCGAGCCGTCGGAGTCCTCACGCACGGTGAAGCCCTTGTCGACGAGCATCGCACCCAGCTTGTCCGCGTGCGGGCTGCGCACCCGGACGGTGTTCTCGGTCGACCGCTCGACGAACTCGGTGGTGCTGGACTGCGAGATGAGCTTGCCGCGCCCGATGACCACGAGGTCCTGGGCGGTCAGCGCCATCTCCGACAGCAGGTGGCTCGACACCAGCACGGTGCGGCCCTCGGCGGCCAGGCCCTGCATGAACTGGCGGATCCAGAGGATGCCCTCCGGGTCGAGGCCGTTGACCGGCTCGTCGAACAGCAGCACCTTCGGGTCGCCGAGCAGGGCGCCCGCGATGCCGAGGCGCTGGGACATGCCGAGGGAGAACCCGCCCGCGCGGCGCTTGGCGACCTTGGTCAGGCCGACCATGTCCAGCACCTCGTCGACGCGGCGGTCGGGCAGGCCGTTGGACTTCGCCAGCCACTGCAGGTGGGCCCGCGCGGAGCGGTTGGGGTGCACCCACTTGGCGTCCAGCAGCGCGCCGACGGTCCGCAGCGGGCGGTCGAGCCGCGCGTACGGCTTGCCGTCGATCAGCACCTGACCGGCGGTCGGCCGGTCGAGGCCGAGGATCATGCGCATGGTGGTGGACTTGCCCGCGCCGTTCGGGCCGAGGAACCCGGTGACCCGGCCGGGCGCGACGGTGAACGACAGGTTGTCCACCGCCACCGTCTTCCCGTAGCGCTTGGTGAGGCCGACAGCCTCGATCATGATTTCTCCCCTGGACGACACATCCCCCGGACTAGGCTGAACCTTGCCCGGTCCACCGGGTCGCGCACATCGGTCTGTAGTTGACTCGTCCGTGCGACTTCAGTCTTATCGTGGTAGCTACCTCGGTCGTAGTAATCCGTGTTCACCCTGAGTTGTCCCCTAGGCGTTCACCGGGTCGTTCTCAGGGATGGGATGCCTCTACGGTGTGCGGTCATGGCTCACACCGACGCACCCGAGGGCTGGTGGCGCGAGTTCGTGTCGGCCGCGCCCGCCCGGACCGGCAAGCTCGCGATCGTCCGCGGGGACGGGTCGCCGCACGTCACACCCGTCTGGGTGGACCTCGACGCCGGCACGCTCGTGTTCACCACGAACCTGGGGTCGATCAAGGGCAGGGCGATCCGGCGCGACGGCCGGGTGTCGGTCTGCCTGGACGACGAACGGCCGCCGTTCGCCTTCGTCACCGTGTCCGGCCGCGCCGAGGTCGAGGACGACCCCGAGCAGGTGCGCTACTGGGCGGGCCGCATCGGCGCCCGGTACATGGGCGCGGACCGGGCGAACGAGTTCGCCGAGCTCAACGGCGGGCCGGGCGAGGTGGTCGTTCGCGTCCGCGACGCCGACGTCATCGCCAAATCGGGCATAACCGACTGATCGCGCGTGTCCCACGTCCAGGACGGCTGCGCCGGGGCCGTGCCGGTACGTCGGCGCGACCAACCGGGCCCGGTCGCGGCGTCGGACACCACTAGGCGGCGAAGTACCGGTCCAGCACGGCCGCCGCGCCGTCGTCGAGGATCGTGCCGGTGACCGCGTCCGCGACCTCCCGGACGGCGACCGGCGCCTGTCCCATCGCGACGCCGTGCGCGGCCCACCGCAGCATCTCCACGTCGTTGGAGCCGTCGCCGATGGCCAGCGTGTCCTCCTCGGACACGCCGAGCTTGGCCCGCAGGTCCTCCAGCGCCGCGCCCTTGGTCACGCCGGGAGGCGACAGCGTCAGCCACGGCTCGTTGTGGTCGCACGACGCCGTCACGCCGGGCAGCTCGACGTCGAGCATCCGCAGCGCCAGCTCCTCCGGCGTGCGGCCGACCCAGCGCATGACCAGCCGGGACGTCGCCGTCGCCGCCAGCTCCCCGTAGGACACCTCGCGCACCTCGCCCCACAGGTCGCCGTCCGGGAACCGGCCGAACGCGAGGTTCCCCACCCCGGTCAGCTCGACCGCGAACACCGAGTCGGGCAGCAGGGCCCGCAGGCGCTCGACCGACGGCCCGGGGTCGAGCTCGACCTTCCGGATCACCTCGCGGGTGCTCGTGTCCCACCAGACGGCGCCGTTGGAGCAGATCGCGGTGGTGTCGCGCAGGCCTAGGTCGTCGATGATCGGCCGGGTGCCGACGAGGCTGCGGCCGGTGGAGAGGACGACGTGCGCGCCGTGGTCCACGGCCCGGCCGATGGCCGCGCGCACGGCCGGTGCGACGTCCTCGCGGCCCACGGGGGTGATCGTGCCGTCGATGTCCAGGGCGATGAGGCGTGGTCTCCAGGTCACTGGTGTCACCCTACTGGGCGACCATTAATGAACCGTGGTTCAATAATGCCGTGGCACGACCGAAGACGATCACGGACGAACGGCTGCTGGCCGCCGCGGCGGAGGTGATCGGCCGCAAGGGGCCGGGGTTCACCATCGCCGACGTGGCCGAGCGGGCGGGCGTCTCGGTGGGCACGGTGGCCGGCCGGTTCGGCTCGAAGAGCGGCCTGCTCCAGGCCCTGACCAGGCAGACCATGGACGAGAACGTGCGGCGGATGCACGCGGCGGCGGCCGCGGCGCAGGACCCGGCGGACGGGCTGCGGGCGGCGCTGCTGACCTGGTTCGAGGACGTGGTGGACCCGGCCGAGGCGCAGCACCACCTGGCCCAGCTCGGTGTCGACCTGATCGACCCGCAGCTGCGGGCGCTGCTCGCCGAGCTGTACGCGGCGACCGAGCGGACCGTGGTGGAACTCACCCGACCGGTGGATCTTCCGCACGGCCCGTCGCCGGAACGCGCGGCGCGGGTGCTCACCGGGTTGCTCTACGGCGTGTCGATGGACTGGTCCGTCCGACCGCGCGGCGAGCTGGCCGACCGGCTGGCGCAGGACGTGGACGCGGTGCTGGACGCGTGGAAGGGGAGATGATGTCGGCGTTGGAGGGCAAGGTCGCGGCGGTCACCGGGGCGACGCGGGGCGCCGGACGTGCCATCGCGGTGGAGCTGGGTGCGGCCGGTGCGACGGTGTTCGTCGGCGGGCGGTCGACGCGCGGGCACAAGTCGCCGATCGGCCGGGACGAGACGATCGAGGAGACGGCGGAGCTCGTCACGGCGGCGGGCGGGCGCGGCGTCCCGGTGCGGTGCGACTTCACCGCGCCCGCGGACGTGGACGCGTTCCGGGCCCGCATCGAGTCCGAAGTGGACGGGCAGCTGGACGTCCTGGTCGACGACGTGTGGGGCGGCGAGGCGGACACCGAGTTCAAGGTGTTCTGGGAGCAGGACCTCGACCGCCAGCTGCGGATGTGGCGCAACAGCATGGAGGCGCACTTCGTCACGCTGCACCGCCTGCTGCCGCTGCTGGTCCGCCGGCCGGGCGGGTTGCTGGTCGAGGTGACCGACGGCGACAGCGACGACTTCTACAGCGAGTCGCTCGCGTACGACTCGGTGAAGGTCGCGATCCGGCGGATCGGCACGGTGATGGCGAAGGAGCTGGCGGCGTTCGGCGGCACGTCGGTCGCCGTCACGCCCGGTTTCCTGCGGTCGGAGCAGATGCTGGAGCACTTCGGCGTGACCGAGGCGAACTGGCGTGACGCGATCGCGAAGGAGCCGCACTACGCGATGTCGGAGACGCCGCACTACGTGGGCCGAGGCGTGGCGGCGCTGGCCGCCGACCCGGACCGCCACCGCTTCACCGGCAAGGCGCTCGCCTCGTGGACGCTCATGCGGGAGTACGGCTTCACCGACCTGGACGGCTCGCAGCCGGACTGGGGCCGCTGGTACGAGGAGGTCTTCAAGGCGGGCGTCGACCCGACGACGGCGGACGCGTCGAAGTACCGGTGAGCCTCGCGGGACGCGTCCGGCCCGGTCAGACGTCGCCGGGTCGGACGAGTCCCGTCTCGTAGGCCAGCACCACGGCCTGCACGCGGTCGCGCAGTTCGAGCTTCGCCAGGATGCGCCCCACGTGCGTCTTCACCGTGGCCTCGGACAGGAACAGCTTCCGCGCGATCTCGGTGTTCGACAGCCCCTTGGCGATCAGCACGAGCACCTCGCGCTCCCGCTCGGTCAGCGCCTCCAGCACCGCCGCGTCGCGCAGCTCGCCGCCGCCCTCGCCGAGGAACCGGCTCAGCAGCCGCTTGGTCACCGAGGGCGACACCACCGCGTCGCCGCTGGCCACCGCGCGCAGCGCCGACACCAGGTCACCCGGCGGCGTGTCCTTGAGCAGGAACCCGGACGCGCCGTTGCGCAGCGCCGACAACGCGTACTCGTCCAGGTCGAACGTGGTCATCACGAGCACCTTCGCGGTGCCCGCCTCGGCGATCCGCTTGGTCGCCTCGACCCCGTCGAGCACGGGCATGCGCACGTCCATCAGCACCACGTCCGGCCGCAGCCGTTCGGCCAGCTGCACGGCGTCGAGCCCGTTGGCCGCCTCGCCGACCACGTCGACGTCCTCTTGCGCGCCGAGCACCATCCGGAAGCCCATGCGCATGAGCTCCTGGTCGTCCACGAGCAGTACCCGGATCACGAAGTCACCTTTCCCAGCCGGCACGGCACCCTACGACGGGACCAGCGGCAGCACGGCGCGGACCCGCCACCCGCCGCCCGGGTTGGGACCCGCCTCCAGCGTGCCGCCGAGCACGCCGGCGCGCTCGCGCATCCCGATCAGCCCGTTGCCCCCGGACACCGCCACCAGGTCGTGCGGCGTGCCGAACCCGTCGTCGGCCACCTCCACCTCCACCCGATCTCCCGCCTGGGTGACGCGGACGACCGCCGAGGCGCCCGCGCCCGCGTGCTTCAACGTGTTCGTCAACGCCTCCTGCACGATCCGGTAGACGCCGAGCCCCAGGCCCGCGGGCAGCGCGGAGAGGTCGCCGAGCGTCTCCAGCCGGACGGGCAGCCCGGCGGCCCGGCAGTTCTCGGCCAGCTCGTGCAGGTCGCCCGCGTCGGGCTGCGGCACCCACTGCGTGCCGGACTGGTCCTCCGACCGCAGCACGCCCAGCAGCCGCCGCAGCTCGGTCAACGCCTGCCGCCCGGTGTCGGCGATGGTCCGCACGGCGGCCTCGGCCAGGTCCGGGTTCGACCTGATCGCGTAGCTCGCGCCGTCGGCCTGCACCACCATCACGCTCACCGCGTGCGCGACCACGTCGTGCAGCTCGCGCGCGATCCGGGACCGCTCCTCGCCGACCGCGATCCGCGCCTGCTGGTCGCGCTCGGTCTCCAGCAGCTTGAGCCGCTGCTCCAGCTCCCGGTTGTAGGCCCGGCGGGCGCCGACGAACTCCCCCATCGCCCAGCTGAAGCCGAACACCACCGCGATCACGAACACCATGAACGCGGCCTCGACGCCCGCACCCATGGGCCACAACGCCCACACGAACGTGCCGACGGCCAGCCAGATCGCGTACAGCAGGCCCTGCCGCCTGCCGACGTACGCGACGATCGTGTACAGCGCGATCGCCAGCGAGAAGTCGGCGAACCGGACCGGCAGCCCCGTGTCGAGGTCGCCGTGGGTGAGCAGCTGGATCGCCCCGCCGAACAGGATCACGTAGGACGAGCCGAGCGGGTACTGCCGGCGGAACACCACCGGCACGATCATCATCGCGCCGACGAACAGCAGCGTGGAGCCCGCCACGGCCGCTTGGTTCGCGGCCAGCACGCCGAGCTCGAACACGAGCAGCAACCCGGCCATCAGGGAGTCCCCGAAGACCGGGTGCGCTCGCATCCACAGGCTCAGCCGCCGCACGTGACCAGGTTAGGTAGGGGTCGCGACGCCGCGCGTCGCGCCACGGGTTGACCGCGCCTAGTCCTCCAGGCGGATGAAACCCCGGGGTCCTACCTGGTGGTCTTGATCTGCGTGGGGTCGATCTGCGTGGGATCGAGCCGGGCCTCGACCCGCGGCGCGGGCGCGCCGTGCACGGGCTCGACGCGCGTCTGCGGCGGCACGGACCGCTGCTGCTCGTACTGGCGGTGCTCCTCGGACATCTCGTCGGCCAGCTGCTGCTGGAGCTGCCGGTCGCGGATGCGGCCGAGGATCATCATCGTCACCGCGTGCACCAGCGCCAGGACCAGGAGCATGACGCCGAGCTTCACCACGACGTCCTTGACCGGGTCGCCGGTGTCGACCGAGATGATCGACACGATGGCGAGCAGCCCGAGCACCACGAGGTGGAACAGCACGGTCGCCAGCCGGGTCATGGACCTGGCCGCTTCCGGGTCGCCGTACGCCCGGCTCATGTAGCCCTTGCCGCTGCGGTAGATGAGTTGGCCGTCGATCATCACCAGCACCACCCCGAGCAGCAGGAACACCGCATATCCCTGTTCCATGGGTGACCTCCCTCGTCGGTCGCGGAAATACCCCGGTCGCCCCGTTCGCAAACCGCGCGCCACCCGCACGTGGCACGATCTCCGGCGTGACGACGCAGGCCAAGCAGCTCGCCGGTCCGCTCTCGGCGGCGGTCGCGAACCTCTGCGTCGGCCTGCGCCCCCAGGTCTCGCCCGCGACCGCGGCGGGGTTGGGCGAGGTGCTGCGGCGGTTGTCCGCGCCGTTGCAGGTGGCCGTCGCGGGCCGGATCAAGTCCGGCAAGTCGACCTTGGTCAACGCGCTGATCGGGCGCCGGGTCGCGCCGACGGACGTCGGCGAGTGCACCCGGCTGGTGACCCGCTTCCAGTACGGCACGGTGGACCGGATCGAGGTGGTCTTCGCCGACGGCCGCAAGCAGGTGCTGCCGTTCGAGGCGAACGGCTCGATCCCGCCCGACCTGGGCGTCGACGTCGAGCGGGTGTCGCACATCGAGGCCTACCTCACCAACGCGGTGCTGCGGGACCTGACCGTGATCGACACACCCGGCCTCGGCTCGCTCGACGCGGCGTCCGTGGCGCGCACCGAGGCGTTGCTCGGCGGCGAGCTCGACCCGGTGTCGCGCAACGCGGTGGCCGGCGCGGAGGCGGTGTTGTACGTGGTCACGCAGGGCGTGCGGGCGGACGACCAGCAGGCGCTCGCCGCGTTCACCGCCGCGACCGCGAGCCGCGAGGCGGGACCGGTCAACGCGATCGCGGTGCTGAACAAGGCCGACACGATCGCCGCCGAGACCGTGGAGGGCGCGAACGGCGACACGTGGCAGGCGGCCGTGCTGCTCGCCGAGCGGCAGGCGCTCACCCTCAAGCCGCGCGTCGCCGACGTGCTGCCGGTGATCGGCCTGGTCGCCGAGTCCACCGAGACCGGCGGCTTCACCTCGGCCGACGCGGACGCGCTGCGCCGGCTGGCCGAGCTGGACGACGCGACCCGCGAGACCATGCTGATCTCGGCCGACCTGTTCGTGAGCTGGGAGTGCGACGTGCCGGTCGGCACCCGCACCCGGCTGCTGGAGAAGCTCGACCTCTACGGCGTCGGCAAGGCGCTCGAGGCCATCGACGCGGAGCCGGGCATCACCGCGGGCGCGCTGCGCCGCAAGCTCCTCGACGCCTCCGGGCTGGACGGCGTGCGGGCCAAGCTCAACGCGGTGTTCCGGTCCCGCGCCGACGGCATCAAGGCCGCCGCCGCGCTGGCGTCGGTGACCTCGCTGGCCGCCGCCTCCGGCGACCCGAACGAGCGGCAGCGCGTGCACGACGCGATCGAGGTGCTGCTGGCCAAGCCCGAGGCGCACCAGCTGCGGCTGCTGGAGGCGTTGACGCTGGTCGCGTCCGGCGCCGTGGCGATGCCGAACGACCTGGTGGAAGAGGTGCTGCGGTTCGGCAGCTCGCCGGACCTCGCCGAGCAGCTCGGCCTGCGCGGCCGACCGCCGCAGGAGCTCATCGCCTACGCCCTGGAACGGGCGGGCTGGTGGCGCTCCTTCGCGTCGTTCGGGGCCACGCCGGCGCAGAGCCGGGTGGCGCACGTGGTGCACCGGGCGTATTTCCTGATCTGGCAACAACTGCGGGGACGGCGATGAGCGGAACGGAACAGGGCGGCACGGCGTCCGACCACGCTGTGGAGACGCACCCGGGAGCGGCGACGCTGGAGACGACCATCGCCGACGAGCTGCTGGACCAGGCGTTGGCCGAACGGCGCGCCCTCGTGCAGCTGTGCCTGTACGCGCTGGACCGCGCCCGCAGCGCCGGGGTGGTGGAACGGCTCGAAGAGGGCCTGGCGGCGATCGGCGTGACCCCGTTGCGGCCCGACGGCGAGCGGTTCGACCCGTCGCGGCACGAGGCGGGCGGCACCGTGCCGACGAACGACGCGTCGTTGGACGGCGTGGTGGCCGAGACCGAGGTGGTCGGCTTCGCCGATCGGGGCCGGACGCTGCGTGCGCCCGTCGTCACCGTCTACACCGCGCGATGAGCAGCCTGCCGCAGGTCGTCCGGCAGACCAGGGAGAAGCTGACCAACCTGGTCCGCGCGCTCGACCCGTCGGCCGCGTCGTTCGTGGAGGCGCGGCGGGCGGGCCCGGCGTCGGTCGTGGTCGTCGGCGAGACGAACCGGGGCAAGAGCTCGCTGGTGAACGCCCTGCTGGCGACGCCGAACCTGTCACCGGTGGACGCCGAGGTGGCCACCGCGACCTACCTGGTGTTCCGGCACGGCGAGGAGTGGTCGGCCCGCGCCTGCTACGCCGGGTCGATGTCGCCGGTGCCGTTCGAGCGGTCGGAGATCGTGAACTGGGTGTCGGCGGCGCACGAGCTGCCGGAGGGCATGCTGCCGCCGCGGTACGTCGAGGTCGAGGCGCCCATCCCGCTGCTGGAACGCCTCTCCGTGGTGGACACGCCGGGTGTCGGCGGGCTCGACTCCGTGCACGGCGAGCTGGCCGCCGAAGCCGCCGCGACCGCGACCGCGCTGCTGTTCGTGGTCGACGCCTCGGCCCCGTTCACGCGCGGTGAGCTGGACTTCCTGCGCACGGTCGGCGAACGCGTCGAGACCGTGGTGTTCGCGTTGACCAAGGTCGACCAGTACCGGGGCTGGCGGCAGGTGCTGGAGGCCGACCAGGCGCTGCTGGCCGAGCACGCGCCGAGGTTCCGCGGCGCGGTGTTCCACCCGGTGTCGTCGCGGATGTTCGAGCTGGCGGCCAAGGCCCCGAACCCGGACGCGGGTGCGATGCTGCGCGAGCGGTCCGGGATCGGCGCGTTGCAGGAGGCGTTGCAGGAGCTGGTGGTCGGCCGGGCGGCGATGCTCGGCGAGGCCAACGGGCTGCGCGCGCTGGCCACCGTGCTGGACGAGCTGATCGCGCGCAACGAGGCGGACAAGCGCGCGCTGTCGTCCGGCGAGGAGGAAGCGGAGACGCTGCGCGGGCGGCGCGACGAGCTGAACGCGCAACGCCGTTCGTCGACGCGCAGCTGGCAGGTGCGGCTGCGCGGCGAGGTGCAGCGGGCGCGGGTCGAGGGTGCGCACGAGGTCAGCCGCCAGATGCGGGACGTGCAGACGTGGTTCCGCACGGCCATCGACTCGGCCGACCGCGAGCGGCTGGCGGCGTTGCCGCAGGAGGTCGACACGGCGTTGCAGGTGGTGTCGGGTCGGATCAGCGCCGGGTTGGGCGTGCGGCTGTCCCGGGTCGCCGACGCGGCGTTGGCCGACCTGTTCTCGGCCGAGGAGCTGGCCGTGATCCGGGGTCAGTTCGCGCGCGGCGCGACGCCGCCGGTCGTGCTGCGGCCACCGGAGAAGCGCGCGCCGACCGCCGAGGACAAGCTGCTGGTGTTCATGGGCGTGTCCGGCGGGTTGGGCGCGGGCCGGCTGGCCGCGTTGCCGCTGGCCGGGCTCGGGGTGGCGGCGCTGAACCCGATCGTGCTGCCGGTGACCATCGCGCTGGGGCTCGGCGCGGGCTGGTGGATGGCCCGGACCAGGAAGCACTCGGCCGACAAGCAGCACCTCAAGCAGTGGCTGTCGGACGCCATCGCGGACGCCCGGTCCACTGTGGACCAGCTGGTGGCCGAGCAGCTGATCGAGGCCGAGCAGCAGCTGTCGCTGGCGTTGGACGACGCGCTGGGCAAGCGGGTCGACGCGATCGAGGCGGAGCTGCGCGAGGTCGACAAGGCGCTGCGCATGGAGGCCGGCGAGCGCGCCAAGGCCTTGCAGACCGTGACGCGCCGGCTGGCCGAGCTGACCGCCGGCCGGACCAAGGCCGACGAGCTGCTGGCCCGCATCCGAGCCGTCCGCGACCGGGTGTGACCTCTGTCGGACCTTCCCCAGCGGAACCGAACAGGCATAGCGTGAGTCCAACCCGTACAGGAACGCAGGAGGGTGGGACACGGTGTACATCGACGAGACAGGCGCGGCTGACGGCGAGCTGAAGGTCACCGTCGGTGACGAGGAGTACACCGCCGAGGCGACCTACGACCTCGACCAGGACGGTGTCGAGGAGAGCGCGGTCGTGGAGACCGACGACGGTGGGCACCTCGCGTTCAGCGACACCGACGGCGACGGCGACGCCGACCTGATGAGCTCCTTCGACGCGGACGGCGAGCTCACCGCCCAGGCCGAGTTCGACGAGGACTCCGGCGAGTGGGTCGCCGTCGACCCGTCGGACGACCGGACCGAGCAGACCAACACGAACGCCGGCAAGGCCATCGTGGTCGACATGGAGGGCGGCGCCGACCAGAACGTCGGGCCGGCCACCGAGGACACCGACGGCGACGGCCGCGCCGACACCGCGGTGGTGAAGGACGAGGACGGCGACACCTGGCTCTTCACCGACGCCGACGGCGACGGCAGCGCCGACCTGGCCACCGAGATCACCCAGGACGGCGAGGTCACGGTGTCCCGGCACACCGGCGACGAGGAGTGGACCGAGGTCGAGCACGGCCGCATCGGCGAGGACGGCAAGTACACGCCGGACAGCGACGAGGCCTGGTCGGACGGCTCGGAGGACAAGGTCACCGTGTCGGGCGTGGTCCGCATCGACTCCGTCACCGGCCAGTGGATCAGCCCGAACTGACCGCTCCCGGATCGGGGCGGGCCCGACCGGCGAATTCGAGTGCGGGGGTCGTGGGCCTGTCGCGATGATGGCCGCATGGTCATCCGCCCGCTGACGACCGACGACATCGGCGCCGTCGTGGAGTTCTCGCTGCGCTCGTGGGCCCCGGTGTTCGCGTCGTTCCGCGCCGCGCTGGGCGGTCCGATCTACGCCGCGCTGTTCCCGGACTGGGAGTCGACGCAGGCCCGGGCCGTCGAGGACGTCTGCCGGGACGGCGCGACGACCGTGTGGGTGGCCGACCGGCAGGACCGCGCCGTCGGGTTCGTCGCGATCCGGGTGGCGGACGGCGAGATCCACATGCTGGCCGTCGACCCGGACCACCAGCGGCAGGGCATCGGGTCCGCCTTGACCGACTTCGCCGTCGAACGCCTCCGCGAAGCGGGCGTCACGCCGGCCGTCGTCGGCACGGGCGGCGACCCCGGCCACGCCCCGGCGCGCCGCACCTACGAACGCGCGGGCTTCACCGCGTTCCCCCAGGTCCAGTACTACAAGCGGCTCGACGGATGACCGAGCACCTCCGGGCTCCGGACGGCACCCCGCTCGCCTACCGCGACTTCGGCGCCGGCCGTCCGCTGGTCCTGTTCGCCGGCGGCTCGGACGACACCGCCGACCTGTGGCTGCCGCACGTCGACCCCCTCGTCGCCCGAGGCCACCGGGTGGTCCTGGTCGACGTGCCGGACGGGGCGCCGACCGCCGCCGGGCTCGCCCTGCTCGACCACCTGGCCACCGACGACCTCGCCGGCTACGACCTCGGCGGTCACGGCGTCGGCGCGCTGCTGGTGGTGCGGATGGTCCTCGCCGGCGCGACGCCGGACCGCGTGATCGTGGCCGGCCTGGGCGCCGACGCCGCGTCCCGGGAAGAGCTCGGCCGGGTCCGCGCGTCGACGCTCGTCCTCACGACGCCCGGCCCGGACGGCCCGGTGGCGGGCGGCCTGAACCTCACCGTGCCGGACTTCGCCTCACCCCAGGTCGTCGCCGCGATCAGCGGTTTCCTCGACGCCACCCCGGTCCGCCCACGCCCGCCGCGGCGCACGACCCGACCCGCCGACGACGCGTGGCCGCGCCGACCGTGGAGCACGCCGATCGGCGCGGTGGTCGAGCAGGACGGTCCGGTCACCCGCGTCCACTACGGCACGCACGGCACGGTCGAGCACCCCGACCTGCCCGGGGTCGACCTCGCCGCCCTCGTCGATCGGCAACTGCGCCACTTCGCCGAGCGCGGCGAGCCGGTCGAGTGGAAGACCTACGCGCACGAGGCGCCCGACCTCCCCTCGCACCTGCTCGCGGCCGGCTTCACGCCGGGCTGGGAGCGTGCCGTCCTGGTCGCGCACGAGATCACCGCCTCGCCGAGCCGTGACGTGCGCGAACCGCGGGCCGAAGACCTGCCGCAGGTGCGACGGCTGGCCCGGGGCCGCCACCGCACGCCGTTCGCCGACCTCGAGGTCGACGGCCCGGCCCGGCACTTCGACGCGAACGTCCAGGTCGTGCTCGAACGCGGCCGGGTCGTGGGCGCGGGGTGGGCGGAGCCCGCGGGAGGTGGCGCCGTGGTGATCGGTGGGCTCACCGGCCCGTGGCCGCAGGTGGTGGCCGAGTGGTCGCGGTGGGCCGGGCCGGGGTCGACGTTCTTCGCCGAAGCGGACGGCGAGCTGCGCGCCGTGCTGCTGGAGGCGGGCTTCCGCGAGGTCGCCACCGCCCGCTCCTACCACTGGACCCCGCCGCGCCCGCCCGCCGCGACACGTCCGGTCGCCGTGCTGTTCGACCAGGCGGTGCACGACGAGGTCTGGCGCCTGGTCGACCGCCTGCTCGACTTCCGGCCGAGCACGAGGGCCTTTCCCGGCATCACGGAACCACCCGGTTCGGTGACGTGGCACCTGAACGTCGACGAGGACGGCCTGGACGAACTGCAGAGCGTGATCGTCGCCGGGCTGCGGGAGGCCGGGGACGAGGAGTTGTACTGGCTCGACTGGCAGCACGTCGGCTACCGGTTCGAGCCGGACCGCGTCGGCCGACCGGGGCAACCGCCGTGGCCCGGCCACGCGTACCCGGACGGCGACTACTTCCTGTACGTCACCCGCGATCTCCGCCTCGGCACGTTCGGGCACCCCTGGGAACACACGCTGTGCGTGTTCGGTGAATCCCTTGTGGCGCAAGTGGAAGAGCCGTTGATCGCGTTGCTCGGGCCGCCCGTCCGCCGTTCCTGAAACGGTCGAGAAATCCGGGCATTTCGGAGCAGCAATTTTTGCGCCCAACTGTGAGAGCGCTCTCATAGCGTTACTGTTCAGACACCTGAACGTGTGGCGATCGACGCACCGGGCCGGTCTTGCATTCCGCCGACTAAAGCCCAGGTCACAGCCGGATTTGTGGTGATCGGGTGCTGAATCGATTCCAGAATCGGTTTTGTGAGCCAGCCGACAGGTCAGATGTGCGTTACCCGCGATTAACCCGGCTAACCTCCGTCTATCCCCTTAAACGGCACGCCCTCCACCGGGCGGGCGGAGCCATTCGCGAGGACGTCCCACCCGGACAACGGCGTCCACCGTGGGCTGGCGCTCAGCTAGGAGACGAGACGAGATGACGGCAGTGACCATTCCCGGTCTCGACCACGCACCGACCAACCACGCGCGCCTGGTGTCCTGGGTGCGCGAGGTCGCAGAGCTGACCTGCCCCGATGAAGTGGTGTGGGCCGACGGCTCCCAGGACGAGTGGAACCGGCTCACCGCCAAGCTCGTGGCCGCGGGCACCTTCGTTCCGCTGAAGAAGAAACCCAACTCGTTCTGGGCGGCGTCGGATCCCACCGATGTGGCGCGGGTCGAGGAGCGCACCTTCATCTGTTCGGTGGACCCGCAGGACGCGGGCCCCACGAACAACTGGATGGACCCCGCCGAGATGAAGGCGACGATGACCGAGCTGTACCGCGGCAGCATGCGCGGTCGGACGATGTACGTGATCCCGTTCTGCATGGGCCCGCTCGACGCCGAGAAGCCGATGCTGGGCGTGGAGATCACCGACTCGGAGTACGTCGTCGTCTCGATGCACATCATGACCCGCATGGGTGCGAAGGCGCTCGCGCGATTCGGCGAGGACGCCGACTTCGTCCAGGCGCTGCACTCGATCGGCGCGCCGTTGGAGCCGGGCCAGGCCGACGTCCCGTGGCCGTGCAACGACACGAAGTACATCACGCAGTTCCCCGAAGAGCGGATGATCTGGTCGTTCGGCTCGGGTTACGGCGGCAACGCGCTGCTGGGCAAGAAGTGCTACTCGCTGCGCATCGCCTCGGTGATGGCGCGCGACGAGGGCTGGCTGGCCGAGCACATGCTGATCCTCAAGCTCACGTCGCCGGAGCGGAAGTCCTACTACATCGCGGCGGCCTTCCCCAGCGCCTGCGGCAAGACCAACCTCGCCATGCTGGAGCCGACCATCCCGGGCTGGAAGGTCGAGACCCTCGGCGACGACATCGCGTGGATGCGCTTCGGCGAGGACGGCCGGCTGTACGCGGTGAACCCGGAGAACGGCTTCTTCGGCGTCGCGCCCGGCACCGACTACCACACCAACCCCAACGCGATGCGCACCATCGAGAAGGGGAACTCGCTGTTCACGAACGTCGCGCTGACCGACGACGGCGACGTGTGGTGGGAGGGCATGGGCGAGCCGCCCGCGCACCTGACCTCGTGGAAGAAGCAGGACTGGACGCCCGGCGGCGAGGAGCTGTCGTCGCACCCGAACTCCCGTTACTGCACGCCGATCGCCCAGTGCGACATCAAGGCGCCCGAGTGGGAGGACCCGAAGGGCGTGCCCATCTCGGCGATCTTCTTCGGCGGTCGCCGCGCCACCACGGTCCCGCTGATCACCGAGTCGCGCGACTGGCAGCACGGCGTGTTCATGGGCGCCACCCTGTCCAGCGAGACGACCGCGGCGGCCGTCGGCAAGACCGGCGTCGTGCGGCGCGACCCGATGGCGATGCTGCCGTTCATCGGCTACCACGCGGGTGACTACTTCCAGCACTGGATCGACACCGGCAAGTCGGCCGACGCGGACAAGCTGCCGAAGATCTTCTACGTGAACTGGTTCCGCCGCGGCGAGGACAAGCGGTTCCTGTGGCCCGGGTTCGGCGAGAACTCGCGGGTGCTGAAGTGGGCCGTCGAGCGCATCGAGGGCAGGGCCGCCGCGGTCGAGACGCCGATCGGGCACGTGCCGACCGCCGACGCGCTGGACCTGGACGGGCTGGGCGCGCCGCGCGAGGACGTCGAGGCCGCGCTGGACTTCGACGCCGACGAGTGGCGCGCCGAGATCCCGATGATCGAGGAGTGGTTCGCCAAGATCGGCGAGAAGGTGCCGACCTCGCTGCGCGACGAGCTGGAGGCGCTGAAGCTCCGGCTCGGCTGAGCCTCTCCCACCCGAGACCCCTCGGCGTGAGACCCGGTGGCCAACGGCGTCCACCGGGTCTCTTTTTGGTTGCTCCGGGTGATTTTCGGCTCGTCCGGAGGTACCAAGGAGGAGTGACCCAGCAGGACGATTTCCTGGGCGGACTGCACTACGACCGCCTGCCGGAGGCGGAGGTCGGGCCGGCTCCGGGCGTCGTGCGGTATCACCCGGCCGGGGTGGCCGCGAAGCGCGAGCGCACGCGGGTGTCGGCGTGGTGGCACGTGGCCGGCTTCGTGCTCGGCGCCCTCGCCGCCGCGGTCGGCGCCTTCGCGTGGGGCCACGCGCTGGACCAGTTCGACGAGGTGCGGCTGCGCGGGCTGGTGGCGTTGGGACTCGCGGGACTGCTGGTGGGTCTGGTGTCGTTGGGGAAGCTGTCCCCAGCCGCGCCGCTGGCCGCCGGACTGGCCGCGTTGACCGCCTCGGTGCTGTTCGAACTGGGCGCGTACCCCTTCTTGCCCGTGCTCAGGCCGGTGTTCGAGAGCGGCGCGCCGGTTCTGGTGGGCGTGCTGCTGGTGGTGCTGTCCTGGTGCCGGCGCTAGTTGTCCACAGGTTGTGGATGGAACTGTGCACAGCCTGTGGGTCAGTGGGGACAGGTGGGGACGACCGGGGTCAGCCGGGCAGGGCGTTCTTCCCCAGGCCCCACAGCCGGCCGGTGAACGGGCGCGTCGCCTCGGCGTAGCAGACCACCGACGTGTAGCCCTCGGACCACGCCTGGCTGCCGAACGACCGCCAGGACGCGAAGACGTCCTCCCGCGCCGCGCCGACGTAGTTCGTCACGGCCCTCGCGCAGTGCTCGGCCGCCTTGGCGTTCACCTGGTCGAGGGACGGCGTCGGGTCTTGGGGATTACCCAGCGCGAGCACGCCCGGCACGGCTTCCGCCTTGTGCGGCTGGTCGCAGGCGGTGATCCCGGCGTCCTTCGCCTCGCCCGGTGACGCGGTCGCGCACAGCTGCACCGTGCCGAACCCGGCCGCCTTGAGGAGGTCCTTGGCGCTGGTCTTGCGCCGCACGCGCGTGCCGTCGGGCTTGAGCTCGACCACCGTGCACACGCGCCAGCGGTCGCCCTTCGCCCAGCCGTCGCGGCTCGGCCACAGGGCGTGGGCCTGCAAGCGGGTGGCATCGTGGTCGGGGCTGCCGAGGTACGCGGTGAGCGCGGCGCGGCACGCGGGCAGGGCGGCCCGGCGCAGGTCGCGGTCGTTCGGGTACTCGGCACCGAGGCCGTCCAGGAGGCCGACCTCGGTCACCTCGGCCTCGTGCTGGGCCTTGCAGTCGAGCACTTCGAGGCCGGTGTCCGTGCACTGACCGGCTTTCGGCAGCTGGTCGGCGGTCGGCGTGAGGGAGGGGCGGACGACCTCGCCGTCCGGCAGGCCCTCCACCGGCGCCGTGCAGGCGGCGAGCGACAGCGCGGCCAGTGCCGCGACCGCCGCCCGCCAGCCCTTCACAGGGGTCAGATTACTGACACCAGCGCCACCACCTGGTCGGCGATCGCCCGGCGGTCGCGCTCGAACGCCGCGTCGGTCAGCGCGGCCGGGTCGGCGGGCTGGCCGAGCACGGGGGTGTGCAGGTGACCGCCCGCGACCGCGGTGGCGTTCAAGCCCAGCCGCAGCCGGTTGGCCCGGTACATCGACTCGTTGGACAGGTAGTCGCCGCCGCTGCCCTCGGCCGCCGCCGCGCCGGGCGTCGGCTCGTCGGAGCGGCAGTCCGCCGTGCCCGTGCCGGGTGCGGGGACCGTCCCCAGCGGCCACTCGCAGAAGGACCGGTTGTAGTACACGGGGAACGGCGTGGTCCCGGCGTCGATCATGCGCTGGTGCGGCAGCGTGGTCTCGATGAACTCGTGCGCCGGCTGCGGCCACCCCGCCGCGTCCGGCACCACACCGGGTGCCGACACGTTGTCGTTGTCCGGGTAGATGCCCCGGAACCGCCCGGCCCACCGCTCGACGTCGAACTGCCCGTCGCGGCCCTGGCTGATCGTGACCAGGGCGTCGGCCCGGGAACCGAGCGCGGCGCCGTAGAACCGCTCCACGACCCCCTGGTCGAACGCGCCCCACAGCACCGGCAGCACGGCGGCCTCGACCACCACCGGCCCGGACGGCGTGCTGATCACCTTCCCGTCCAGCTGCAACGCCGACGCGCCCGACGGGTTGCTGCGGCGCACGGACGTCCCGAAGAGCTGGAACGGGTCGAACCCGGTCACCGCGATCCGCCGGACGCCGGCGCCGAACCGCACGTGCTCCACGCCCCGGGAGGTGCGGTCGAACGCCTCGACCAGCCTCGCCCGCCCGGCCGCGTCGAGCCGCCAGTCCCGCGGCTGCCACTGCCGCAGCGCCTTGGTCGCGAGCAGCCGCGCCCAGTACAGCGGCCGGTCGTCGTAGGAGTCCAAGGCCTGGGCCGACTGCGCCCGCCCCACCGCGGCCTGCCACAGCTGCGTCCCGCCGGCGAGCGCGTGGTACATGACCTGCGAGTAGGAGATCGGCTCGCACAGCCGGGCGGTGAAGCGGCTGACGTCGTCCTCGAAGCCGGCGAGACGCACCAGCTCGGGGCCGACCTCGGGCCCCGTCGGCGTGAGGCGGTCGTCCAACCGCTGCTCTTCGACGGTGATGGGCGCGTTCGGGTCGAAGCACGGCGCGGGTTGGGCGTGCGCGACGCCGGGGACGGAGAGGAGGGACAGACCGAGTGTGAGTGTCATCACTGCCTGGAGTCGTCTGATCACCCGCGCGATGCTGCCCAACCACGACCGGGTCAAGGAACCCGCCGAACGGCCCGCTGGGTTGAACGGAGAGTCTTTTCACCCGTTCGGGCACAAAGCTGGTCATCCGCTTGCCACTATGAGTCCCGCTCACCGGCGCCGTGCGTGCCGCCGCAGTCGAAAGCTCCCCGGAGGTCCTGTCGTGTCGGCCGAGTTCGACCAGCTCGTCGCCCAGTTCGAACAGTTCCAGTCCAAGCTGCACCGGGTCGACCAGCAGGTCGCCGGCATCGACCAGATGCAGCAGGAACTCGCCGCGATGGAGGTGGTGGCCACCTCGCCCGACCGCGCGGTGACCGTCGTGGCCGGCCCGTCCGGCGCGATCAAGGACATCCGGCTGTCGGACACCGCCATGCGCCGACCGCCGCACGCGCTGGCCGGCGCGATCATGGCGACGCTGCGCCAAGCCGTCGCCGAGGCCGCACGTCGCCAGGCGGGCATCGTGGAGAACGCGCTCGGCGACGACCTGCACCTCACCGACCAGGTGCTGGAGACGCAGGCCCAGCTGTTCGGCGTCACGCCGCAGGAGCTGCGCACCATGACCGAACAGGCCCCGCCGCCGCAGGCGCCGCTGCCCGCCGCACCGCCCTACGCCGCACCGCCGCCGCCCATGGCGGGCCCGGGACCGAACCGGATGCCGCCGCCCGGGCCGGCCGCCCGCCCGGCCCCGCCGCGCCGGCCGACGCCACCCGAGGAACCGGACGACTTCTCGCAGCGTCGGTTCCTGCGCGACGACGACCAGCCGCCGCCCCCGCCCCGCTCGGGGCCCGCGCAGAACCAGGACGGCCGTTTCTTGAACCTCTTCGACGACGAGGACCGGTGAGCACGCGATGAGTGGCTTCGACGTCAACCCCCAGGAGCTGCGGGCGTTCGCCGGCAAGCTCGACGGCCACCGCGGCACGGCGTCCGAGATCGCGGGCCTCGTCGCCAAGGCGGACGTGGGCGACAAGTCGTGGGGCGTGGTCGGCCTGTTCGTCAAGGACGACTACACCCGGATGCTCGGCGACCTCAACGACCTGTTCCAGGCCCTGCAGGACGGCTTGCAGTCCGGCGCGGACAAGTTCAACGGCGCGGCTCAGGACTACGACGCGCAGGAAGAAGCCGTCAAGCAGCTGCTGAACGGCCTGCAAGTCGAGCTCGACAACCAGTAGGGGCGGGGGAATCCGGGATGGCTGAAGTAAAGACCGAGGCCGGCGGCGTCGAGATCACCGTCGGCGAGAAGGACACCAGCCAGAAGATGGCGGAGGCCGCCCCCTTCTACGGCAACTACCTCAAGATCAAGGAAGCGGCGGGCAAGGCGGAGGAGAAGGGCGGCGCCGAGGTCACCGGCCTGATGTCCGAGGGCTCCGCGCTCATCGGCTCGCTCGGCACCTCCGCCCTGGGCATCGCGACCGACCCGATCGGCTGGTTGGTCGGGCAGGGGCTGAACTTCCTGATCAGCGTGGTGCAGCCGCTGGAGGACGCGATCCACTTCGTCAGCGGCGACGGTCCCGCGCTGGCGCAGGCGGCGGAGAACTTCAGCGCCATCGGCGAGGGCGTGGCCAAGCTGCGCGAGCAGTTCGACCAGGACCTGCAGAGCTCGGTGACGAGCTGGGGCGGCCCCGCGTCGGAGGTGGCCAGCACCAAGCTGGGCGAGTTCGCCAACGGCATCGACGGCGTCGCGGGCCAGGCCGGTGAGCTGGCGCAGATGCTCCAGACCTCCAGCATGATCATGACGATCGTCGAGGACTTCATCAAGGCGATCCTCACCGAGCTGATCACCTGGCTGGTCATGATCTGGATCCCCGCGCTGGCGGCGGCGGTGCCGAGCTTCGGCGCGTCGACCGCGGCGGCGGGCGCCGCGACGGGCGTGCGGGTGGCGACGACCGGCAGCAAGGTGGCCCGGATCGTGGCCAAGCTGAAGCAGTTCCTGACCAAGATCCTCGACTTCCTGCGCAACCTGGCCAAGCGGGTCGGCAACGTGAAGACCGCCTTCCAGCGCTCCATGGCCAACAAGCACGCCGGCAGCCTGGCCGCGGACGCCCTCAAGGCGGGCGGCGACAAGTCGGCGCTGGTCAAGCTGTGGAGCAAGGACGGCATGCTCGGCGAGCGGTTGCAGGAGGGCTTCGGCAAGTCGATGGTGGGCGCGGTGACCGACGCGGCGGCTTCCCAGCTGGGCATCGGCACGGGCGCGAACGCCGGCATCGACAAGCCCCTGCGCAACCAGTCCGCCCAGGAGAAGGCGGACCAGTACGCGGGCATCGGCGAGGACCAGTCCAAGCAGCAGACCACGGGATACCTGGACATCTGATCATGGAACTGCTCTACGTCGTCGCCGCCCTGGTGGTGCTCTTCGCCCTGCTGCGCTGGTTCCAGTCGCGCGGCGCCCGGAAGGAGGACCAGGCCCAGGCCGACGCCCTGGCCGTGCTCGCGAACGGCCTCGGCGGCCGGGTGGCCGACCCCGCGGACGTCCGCGCGTGGTCGGCCGACCTCCTGCCACCGATGAAGAGCTCCACCGACGGCGTCGCCGGCCGGCTGGGCACGGTCCGCGCACCCCGCTTCGAGACCGCGCTGGACTTCCGGCGCGGCAACTGGGCCGTGCGCGTCGGCGAGGCGTCGATGGAGAAGGCCAACTCGACCAGCTCCGCCACGGCTCACGAGCACCGGATCGAGGTGGCCACCGCGATCGTGCCGCCGATGAAGATCGGCCGCCGGGTCCTCGTGGACTTCCTGGGCCGGCCGCTGGCCCCGGACCGCGCCCAGGCCGCCGGACCGGCCGCCGAGGCGCCGGTGACCGTGGTGCGGGAGCAGCGCCAGTGGCTGCCCGCCGGCCTGCCGGAACCGCTGGGCCGGGAGTTCACCGTGTTCACCTCGGACCCGTCCGCCGCCACCCGCGCGTTCACCCCCCAGGTCGTCGAGTGGATGCTCGGCCAGGCGGGCGCCAACCCGTTCGTGAGCGCGATGCCCCTCCTGCTGACCTTCGAAGCGGGTCTCGTCTTCACCACCTCGCCCCAGCGGATCGACCCGGACCAGGTCCTGGCCAAGGTCGACGCGATCCTGGGCCTGCTCGACCGGATGGGCATCGCCCCGGCCCACCCGCCCGTCACGGCCTGAGGATCACGCGCTCAACCGGTCCAACCCGCCGGAGAACGGGCCCAGCACCACACCCGCGTCGGTCAACGCCGACCGCACCGCCCGCGCGACCGCCACCGCGCCGGGGCTGTCGCCGTGCACGCAGATCGAGTCCACCGGCATCCGCAGCACCTGCCCGTCCACCGCACGCACCCGCCCCTCGGTCGCCAGCACGACGCACCGCGCCGCGATCGCGCCCACGTCGTGCAGCACGGCGCCGGGCCGCCGCCGGTCCACCAGTGTGCCGAGCGCCGTGTAGGCCCGGTCCGCGAACGCCTCGTAGCGGACCGGCAGCCCGGCCACCTCCGCCCGCTTCAACCACACCGCGCCCGGCAGCCCGAGCACCGGCAGCGCCGGGTCGAACGCGCGCACCGCGTCCACCACCGCGTCGGCCTGCGCCTCGTGCGCGACCAGCGCGTTGTAGAGCGCGCCGTGCGGCTTGACGTACCCCACCCGCGTCCCCGCCGAACGGGCACACGCGTCCAGCCCGCCCAACTGGTAGAGCACCTCGGCGGTCAGGGTCTCCGGCGCCACGTCGACGAACCGCCTGCCGAAGCCGTTCAGGTCCCGGTACCCGACGTGCGCGCCCACCGCCACGCCCCGCGCCGCCGCCAGCTCGCACGTCCGCCGCATCGTCTCCGGATCACCGGCGTGGAAGCCGCAGGCGACGTTCGCGCTGGTCACGACGTCGAGCAGGGCCCGGTCGTCACCCAGGGCCCAGCGGCCGAAGCCCTCGCCCAGGTCCGCGTTGAGGTCCATGAACCCTCCCCTCACCTGTCGTTCAATGTAGGGATTGTTCAACGATCCTTCAATACTCCATTTGACTTGTGGGGCACTAGACTCGGTCACCATGACCACAGCTCAGGCGGACGGGTGGCTGACCGCCCTCGCGAAGGACCGCGGCGACCTCGACCGCTCCAGCACCGCCGAGCGCGTGGCGGACAAGCTGCGCACCAGGGTGCTCGACGGCGACATCAAGCCCGGGCAGCAGCTCAACGAGAAGGCCCTCGGCGAAGCCCTCCGCGTCTCCCGCAACACGCTGCGCGAGGCGTTCCGCCTGCTCACCCACGAACGCCTGCTCGTGCACGAGTACAGCAAGGGCGTGTTCGTCCGCCGCCCCGACGTGCCCGACATCGTGGACCTCTACGCCGCGCGCCGGGTCATCGAGTGCGGCGCGGTCCGCCGCTGGCCGCACGTGGCGGAGGACGCGAGGCGGGCCGTCCGCGACGCCGTCGCCCTCGGCTCGACCTTCCGCGACCAGGGCGACTGGACCGGCGTCGGCACCGCGAACGTCAAGTTCCACCAGGCCATCACCGCGCTGGCCGGCAGCGCCCGGCTGGACGAGGAGATGGAGCGGCTGCTGGCCGAGGTGCGGCTCGCGTTCCACGTGATGGGCGACCCCGAGGAGTTCCACCGCGACTACCTGCCGTTGAACCAGTCCATCGTGGACCGCCTCGACGCGGGCGAGGTTCGGCAGGCCGAAGAAGCGCTGCTCACCTACTTCGACCGCGCCGAGAAGCACTTGGTCACCGGGCTGCGCGCGGAGCGGTAGTTGGTCACGATCCAGCTACTTCATGAGTCGGTAATGCACCCGACATGGTGACTACTGTCCCTCCTCCGACCTACCATGCGCGACACCGCGTCACCGGGCCGCCGTACGGAGGGGCACATGCCGTCTGCTCGAAAATCCAGCCTCCGCTGGAGCAACTGGAACCTGTTGTTGGTGGTCCCGCTGCTCATGCTCGTCACGCCCTGGTTCAACTTCGATGAGCCGAGGGTGCTCGGGCTGCCGTTCTTCTACTGGTACCAGTTCGCCTGGGTCCCGGTCGGCGTGCTCTGCGTGGGCTTGGTCTACGTCAAGACCAAGGACGAACCCGTCGTCAAGGGCAAGCCGGACCGGCTGGGCGTGGACGACCTGGACGAGGGGGCCAAGTAATGCAGTGGACCGAGTTGGTGGTGTTCAGCGCGCTGTTCCTGCTGGTCACCGTCCTGGGCTTCGTCGCGGCCAGGTGGAAGGCGGGCGACACCCTCGATCACCTGGACGAGTGGGGCCTGGGCGGTCGCAAGTTCGGCTCGTGGATCACCTGGTTCCTGGTCGGCGGTGACCTGTACACGGCTTACACGTTCGTGGCCGTGCCCGCGCTGGTCTTCGGCGCCGGCGCCATGGGCTTCTTCGCGCTGCCGTACACGGTGATCCTGTACCCGATCGTGTTCCTGCCGCTGGTCCGCATGTGGTCGGTGTCCCGCGTGCACGGCTACGTGACGCCGGCCGACTTCGTCCGCGGCCGGTACGGCTCGCACTGGCTCGCGCTGCTGGTCGCCATCACCGGCATCGTGGCCACCATGCCGTACATCGCGCTGCAGCTCGTCGGCCTGGAGGCCGTGCTGCGCACGATGGGCCTCAACGGCTCCGGCATCCTCGGCCACCTGCCGCTGTTCATCGCGTTCGTGATCCTCGCGCTCTACACCTACCAGTCGGGCCTGCGCGCGCCCGCGCTGATCGCGTTCGTCAAGGACACGTTGATCTACATCGTGATCCTGGTCGCGGTGATCTACCTGCCGTCGAAGTTCGGCGGCTGGGGCGCGATCTTCGACACCGCGCAGGCGAAGTACGCCGCGACCGAGAGCAAGGCCGACGGGATCGTCCTGACCGGCACCAACCAGCTCCAGTACGCCACGCTGGCGCTGGGGTCGGCGCTGGCGCTGTTCCTGTACCCGCACTCGCTGACCGGCATCCTGGCCTCGCGCGGCCGCAACGTGATCAAGCGCAACATGGTCGCGCTGCCCGCGTACTCGCTGCTGCTGGGCCTGCTGGCGATGCTCGGCTTCGTCGCCATCTCCGCGGGCGCCAAGCCGATCACCAACCAGGCCACCGGCCGCCCGGACACCAACACGATCATCCCGGTGCTGTTCGGCCAGGAGTTCCCGAGCTGGTTCGCGGGCGTGGCGTTCGCGGCCATCGCGATCGGCGCACTGGTGCCCGCGGCGATCATGTCGATCGCGGCGGCGAACCTGTGGACGCGCAACATCTACAAGGAGTACCTGAAGAAGGACGCCTCGCCGGCGCAGGAGGCCAAGCAGGCCAAGCTGGCGTCGCTGGTGGTGAAGTTCGGCGCGGTCGCGTTCATCGTGTTCATCGACCCGCAGTTCTCCATCGACCTGCAGCTCATCGGCGGTGTGATGATCCTGCAGACGCTGCCGGCCGTGGCGATCGCGCTCTACACGCGGTGGTTCCACGTGTGGGGCCTCATCGCGGGCTGGGTCGTCGGCATGGGCTGGGGCATGTGGCTGCTGTACAACATCGGCAACCCGGCCGTCGGCAAGTCGCACTTCGCCGGTTCCGCGCTGCCGCTGGGCCAGCTGTCGCTGTTCGGCTGGCACCCGTTCGCCGGGTCGGTCGTGCAGATCTACGTCGGCGCGCTCGCCGTCGTGGCGAACCTGCTGGTCGCCGTCATCGTCACGCTGATCGCCAAGAAGGCCCGGTGGTTCAACGGGACCGACGAGACGCAGGGCGACGACTACCACGTGGACGAGGACAGCGACCGGGTCAAGCCCATCGCCGTCCACTAGCCGGCTCGGTGACCGGCGAAGGACGCCGGTCACCGCACTAGCCGAGCACCAACCTCGCCGCGCCGACGAGTCCCGCCTGGCCACCGAGCCGGGCGGGCTCGACGCGCAGGGAGTCCAGGTAGGACAGTCCACAGTGGTCGGCGACGGCCCGGCGGATCGGGTCGAACAGCAGGTCACCGGCCTGCGCCACGCCGCCGCCGACCACGGCGAGGTCCAGGTCGACCACCGCGGCCGTGGCCGCGATCGCCAGCCCGACCGCCCGCCCGGCCCGCTCGAACGCGGCCTTCGGGATCTCCTCGCCCGCGCCGGCGGCCGCCGCCAGGTGCGCCGCGTCCGCCTCGTCCGGCGCCGCCCAGCCCTGCCGGCGCGCCCAGGCCACCATCCGCGGCCCACCGGCCACCGTCTCCGCGCACCCGCGCCCACCGCACGTGCACGGCTCGCCGTCCGGCTCGACCACCACGTGCCCGATGTGCCCGGCGTTCCCCGTGCGCCCGCCGAACGCCCGGCCACCGAGCACCAGCCCACCGCCGACACCCGTGCTCACCACGAGCCCGAGCATGAACCGGCTGTCCCGGCCCGCGCCGAGCCAGTGCTCGCCGAGCGCCATGCACGGCCCGTCGCCCGCGAGCTCCACCGGCACACCGGGCAGCAACGCGGACACGCGGTCGCGCAACGGGAAACCACGCCACCCTCGCACGTTGATGGGGCTGACCGTCCCCTCGTCGGCGTCCACGGGCCCGGCCGACGCGATGCCGACCCCCGCCACGCCCTCGCCCCGCAGGACCTCCTCGACCACGGACGCCACCGCGCCCCAGGTCTCCTCCGCCGCGCCGAGGGGCGTCGCCACCCGGACCGCCCGCCGCACCGCGCCATCCCGGTCCACCAGCGCACCGGCGATCTTCGTGCCGCCGACGTCCAGTGCCAGCACCAGATCCGTCACGGCCGCCACCCTAGGTCACGCCGTCGACCGGCCAGGCCACGTACGCGAATGAGCGGGGTCAGCGCTTCAGCAGCCGGGTCACGCCCGCCGCCACCGTCGTGGCCAGCACCCACCCCGTCACGATCAGCCCGGACGCGATCCACTGCGACAGGCCCGGCGGGTTCCACCGGTTCTTGTTGCCGAAGTCGACGATCGGCACCACCAGGTCGATGGTGTACAGCCACGCGTTCCACGACAGCTCGTCGTCGGCGTTGATCTCCTCCAGCTCCGGCCCGGTGGCGAACCAGATGCTGCCCAGCAGCCACGCCACCACCAGCCAGGCCAGCGCGCGGGCCGGGCGGTAGCCGTAGCCGACCATCGCGCGCTGCAGCCAGCTCCACAGCAGCACGAGCGGTCGCAGCCGGCGGCGGCCCTCGGCGACCGCCCGGTACCGCAGCCGCTGCTTCTCCACCAGCACGGTGGCCGCGTGCTCGTCGTTGCCGCCCGCGCGCAGCATCTCGGCGAACTGGTCGTACGGACCCGGCCGGTACGTGCGCCGCATCGCCTGCCGCAGCCAGCGCAGCCGCCGGTCGACCTCGCCGTCGTCACGCAGGTCGATCGGGTGCCGCAGCGAGTCGTAGCGGAACTCCTCCAGGTCGATCCGCCCGGTCGCGCCCCAGAAGACCTCGTTGTCGTCCAACACCGTGCAGCGCACCTGCCGCAGCGTCACGTCGCCGCGCGGCGGGCTGATCGGCGTCAGCTCCAGCTCCTGCACCGCCATCCCGAGCAGGTTCAACGCGTGCGCGTCGAGCTTGTCGCCCAGCACGGCGCCCGCGAACGTGGCCATCCGGCCCACCTGCGCCCGCCTGGCCCGCACGCCGCCGTGCGCGACGAACTCCTTCGCACCACGCGCGCAGATGAGGTCGCGCCCGATGATCGCGCCGCCGACGTCGAGCGACGGCTTGCCCGCCGGCTGGTGCCGGTACCGGCCCGGCTGGGTGATCCGGCTGCCGCGCAGGTCGAGGTTCGCGCCGACGTGCACCGCGCGCAGCTCCAACCCGCCGGCCACCTCGACCTCGCGCGCGGCGAAGTTGCTGCCGATGCGCGACCGGTTGCCCAGCACGGCGTCCGCCCTCGGGTTGTCCAAGGTGGACCCGTCGAGGATGAGGCTGCCCTTGGCCTGGAGGTCGACCATGCGCAGCTGGCCGCGCACGGTCGCCTGGCGGCCGATGATGTCACCGCCGACCGTCGTGCCGTCCAGGTGCAGCGCGCGCCCGAACCCCGTGGGCTCCGCGGTGTCCGTGGCCAACGCGCGACCGTAGCCGGTCGGCTCGCTGTCCGCCTCGCCCATCGCGTCGAACTCGCCGCCGGACAGCGACAGCGTGCCGCCGAGCGAGGCGTTGACCATGCGCACGGTGCCGGCGCTGCGGAAGCCCCGGTCCAGCTGCACGTCGCCGTCCACCGCGATGCGGTCGAACACGAGCGTGGCGTTCGGGTCGGAGTGCGGGTCCAGCGCGTCGTCGTCGGCCCGGCCCTCGGCGGCGGTCGAGCCGCGCAGCGTCAGCGCCGAGTCGACCCGCGCGCCCGCGAGCAGCACGGTGCCGCGCAACGTGCAGCCGTTCATCAGCAGGTTGCCGCCCACGTGCAGCCCCGTGCCGTTGACCGAGTGGCCGAGCGGGTTGGTCAGCCGCCCGCCGCTGAAGTTGCAGTACCCGCCGACGTGCGCGCCCGCCATCCGCAGCTCGCCGGTCACCCGCACCCGCTGCGCCAGCAGGCCGCCGGCGACCTTCAACCGGTCGGCGTGCAGGGCGATCCCGTCGGGCAGGACCAGGGCGCTGTCCCGCAACGACAGCGAACCGGCCACGTCCGCGTCGACCAGGTCGACCAGGCCCTCGACCGTGCTGCCGGCCAGCGAGACCTCGTTGGCGCTGCTCAGGTTCCGCGCCGAGAGGCCGGGCAGCCAGCAGTCGGCGAACTCGATGCCGGCCAGCTTGCCCTGCCGCAGGTCCGGCGGTTCCTCGAACCGGCACCGCACGAACTCCAGCAGGTACGGGAACTCCACCGCGCGCAGGTCCAGCGCGCCGGTCAGGAACTTGTCCGCCACCCGCACCACCGGCGGCATCCCGGCCCGCCGCCGGGGTAACCGCCACGTGCCGTCCGGCTCGCCGACGCCGCGCAGCACCTCGGCGGCGGCCAGCCGGGCGGAGCGGGGCGGGCTGGGGTCGAACACGTCCAGCCCGCGCGCCCCCGACTCAGCCATGGGAAAGCACAATAGGGGCACCGACCGACACCCGTGGCGGGATCGGCGCACCCGGGGGTCAGGCGCCGGTCGGCCCCTGGTGCGTCGGGTCGAGCACGCGGGCCAGGAACGACTGCGTGCGCTCGTGCTGCGGCGCGCCGATGACCTGCTCGGCCGGGCCTTCCTCGACGACGTACCCGCCGTCCATGAACAGCACCCGGTCGGCCACCTCGCGGGCGAACTGCATCTCGTGCGTCACCACGAGCATCGTCATGCCCTCGTCGGCGAGCTGCCGCATCACCCCGAGCACGTCGCCGACGAGCTCCGGGTCCAGCGCCGAGGTCGGCTCGTCGAACAGCATCACGTCGGGGTCCATCGACAGCGCCCGCGCGATCGCCACGCGCTGCTGCTGGCCGCCGGAGAGCTGGTTGGGCATGGCGTTGACCTTGTCCGACAGCCCGACCCGCTCCAGGTTGCGCAACGCGACTTCCTGCGCCTGCTTCGCGTCCCGCTTGAGCACCTTGCGCTGCGCCACCATGAGGTTGTTCAGCACGCTCAGGTGCGAGAACAGGTTGAACGACTGGAACACCATGCCGATGCGGGTGCGCGCCGCGTCGATGTCCACGTCCGGGTCGGTCAGCTCGGTGCCGTTGACCACGATCTTGCCGCCGGTCGGCTCCTCCAGCAGGTTCACGCAGCGCAGCAGCGTGGACTTGCCCGAGCCGGACGGCCCGATGATGCACACGACGTCACCGCGCTCGACCCGGACGTCGATGCCCTTGAGCACGTCCAGCGAGCCGAACGACTTCTTCAGGCCGGTGATCTCGACCGCCGCCTCGCTCACGCGGACACCCCCAACCCCGTCGATTCCGGCGTGCTGATCTTCTTGCCGCCCGTGCGCCGCTCCAGGTACCGCGACAGGTGGCCCAGCGGCAGCGTGATCAGCAGGTAGCACAGGCCGACCACCAGGATCGGGGTCAGCGACGGCGACCGGCTCAGCGTCTCGCGGCCGAACTTGGTCAGCTCGTACTGGTCGCGGGCCAGGCCGATGATGTAGATCAGCGACGAGTCCTTGGTGAGCAGGATCAGCTCGTTGGTCAGCGGCGGCAGGATGATCCGGAACGCCTGCGGGATCACCACGGTCAGCAGCGTGCGGCCCTGCGACATGCCGAGCGAGCGGGCGGCCTCGATCTGGCCCTTCGGCACCGCCTGGATGCCCGCGCGGATCGTCTCGGCCATGTACGCGGCGCCGACGATGCCCAGCGCCAGCATCACGGTCGAGTAGATGTCGAACTGGAGCCCGAACGCCAGCGGCACGCCGAAGCTCAGCGCGATGAACACCAGCAGCGCCGGCACACCGCGGAAGAACTCGATGTAGATCGTGGCCAGCCACCGGTACGGCGCGACCGGCGAGAGCTTCATCAGCGCCAGCACCAGGCCGAGCGCCAGGCCGAACGCGAAGCCGAGGGCCGTGTAGACGAGCGTGTTCTTCAACGCCACGGTGATGGCGTTCGGGAACATCTCCGCGGCGATCTCGAGGTTGAAGAAGCTGCGCTGGATCTCGCCCCAGTCGGCGACGACCGCCAGGACGGCGGCCACCACGACCAGCAACGCGTACTGGCCGGCGCGGAACGCCTTCGCGCGTTGGCGCTTGGAGAGTGCCATGTGGGTTTACCTCGTGGGCTGGGGTGGACAAGGCGCGGGGCCGGTGCGGTCGCACCGGCCCCGTCGTCAGCCGGTTACTTCGACTCCGGCTTCTTGCCGAACCACTTCTCGTAGATCTCGTCGTACTTGCCGCTGTCCTTGGCCTTCTTCAGGACCTCGTCGAACTTCGCCTTCAGGGCGGTGTTGCCCTTCTTGAAGCCGACGCCGTACTTCTCCTGCGTGTCGAACTCCGCGACCACGGCGGTGTCCGGGAACTCCTTGACGTAGTCCAGCAGCACGCCGTTGTCGTTGATGGCCGCGTCCACCGCGCCGGTGCGCACGGCGGTCTCCATCAGCGGCAGGTCCTCGAACTGCACGACCGTGTAGCCGTGCTTCGCCGCGTTCTCGTTGGCGTAGATCTCGCCGGTGGTCTCCAGCTGGACGCCGATCTTCTTGCCCTTGAGGTCGTCGAGGGTCTTGACCGGCGAGTCCTTCTTGACCAGCAGCGCCTGCGAGGCGTCGAAGTACGGCTCGGAGAAGTCGATGACCTCGGCGCGGTCCGGCTTGATGGTCATGCCGGCCGCGGCCAGGTCGCACTTGCCGGTGTTGAAGACCTCGCCGGAGGTGATGGTCTCGAACGGGGTGTCGAAGATTTCCTGGGTGACGCCCAGTTCCTTGGCCACCAGATCGACCAGGTCGACGTCGAAGCCGACGGTCTTGTCGCCCTCGGAGAACTGGAAGGGCTTGTAGGAAAGGTGGGTGCAGGTGACCAGCTTGCCGCTCTGGACCAGGGAGATGCCCGACCCGCTGTCCTGCGAGCCGGTGTTGACCTTGGTCGCGCACGCCGTCATCGTGGCCGCCAAGGCGAGCACGGGGAACAGGGCGAGCGCAGCGTGCCTGGTACGACGGGCCACGGCGTCACTCCTCGTAACTGTGTCGGTCGAGTGTTCGGCATACTGCCACTTGGGTGACTGGGTGCACAGCACGTGCGTGTTACAGAACTTCGGTGTGCATGAATCTTGCGTCACAGGGCGCAGATGGCCGCAAATCATTCAGCCGGTTGGCATTAATCACACAATTGATTCACCCAGAGCGCCGGTTTGACGACGATCCGTCAACAGGCTCGCGACCAGTGCGGTCCACCCCGTCTGGTGGGTGGCGCCCAGCCCTTCGCCCGTGTCGCCGTCGAAGTACTCGCTGAAGGTGACGTGCTCCCGCCACAAGGGTGAGTCGGTCGACTCGATCCGCTTGCCGTCCGCGGGCCGCCGGCCGTCGTGGTCGGGCAGGAACAGCGACACCAGGCGTCTGACCAGCTCGTCCGCCGCCTGCCCGGCCGTCACGTGCCGCGTGCTGCGAGTGGGAAGTTCCACGTGGAACCTTCCGCCGTGGAACTCCTCGATCGTGCGCAGGGCCTCCACGAGCAGGGCGTTGGTCGGGAACCAGACCGGGCCGCGCCAGTTGGAGTTGCCGCCGAACATCGGCGTGCGCGACTCGCCGGGCTCGTAGCCCATCCGGTGCTCCTGGTCGGCGACCTGCACCTCCAGGCCCTCGCGGTGCGCC
Source organism: Actinosynnema sp. NPDC037264 (assembly GCF_055603705.1). Taxonomy (NCBI): domain Bacteria; kingdom Bacillati; phylum Actinomycetota; class Actinomycetes; order Pseudonocardiales; family Pseudonocardiaceae; genus Actinosynnema; species Actinosynnema sp. NPDC037264. Next base: position 307,494 of record NZ_JBVJVK010000001.1, read on the forward strand.
GCGGACAGGCTGCGGATGCCGTGCGGCGAGAGGAACTCGCCCTCGTCCAGCATCCGGCTCAGCACGCGCCGCAGCTTGCGCTCGTCCAGCAGGCTGAGCAGCGCGCCGCCGCCGCTGCGGCTGAGGAACTGCTGCAGCTCGGGCCGCTTCGCCAGCAGGTGCTCCAGCCGCCGCGCGAAGTCGGGCAGCTCCTCGAACACCCACGGCTCCAGCACCGCGCACGCCAGCACGGGGATCAGGCCGACCATCGACCGCACCCGCACCGGCTGCGACTCGACGTGCCCGTCCGGCAGCCGCCGCGACACCACGTCGTAGCAGAAGCCGTCGGTCTCGTCCCAGATGCCGCGCCCGCCGGAACCGAACTGCGTGGACGCCTCGGCGATGCTCAGGAAGTGCTCCACGAACTTCGTGGCCACGTCCTCGTACGACTCGTCGTGCCGCGCCAGCTCCAGCGCGATCTGCATCAGGTGCAGGCTGTAGGCCGCCATCCACGACGTGGCGTCCGACTGCTCCAGCCGCCACTGGCCCAGCATCGGCTCCGACCGGTTCACCGGTCCGATGTTGTCCATGCCGAGGAAGCCGCCCTCGAACAGGTAGCTGCCGTCGGCGTCCTTGCGGTTGACCCACCAGGAGAAGTTCAGCAGCAGCTTGTGGAAGACCTTGGCCAGGAACTTGCGGTCCTTGACCTCCTCGGACCGGTAGACCTGCAACGCCGCCCACGCGTGCACGGGCGGGTTGACGTCGCCGAACTCCCACTCGTAGGCGGGCAGCTGGCCGTTGGGGTGCATCAGCCACTCGCGGCACAGCAGGAGCAGCTGCTCCTTGGCGAACGCCGGGTCGACCTTCGCGAACGGCACGGTGTGGAACGCGAGGTCCCACGCGGCGAACCAGGGGTACTCCCACTCGTCCGGCATGGAGATCACGTCGGCCACGTCGAAGTGCCGCCAGTGCGCGTTGCGGGCGTGCATGTTCTTGCGCGAGGTCGGCGCGGCGGGCTGCGCCGGGTCGCCGTCGAGCCACTCGCGGGTGCGGAAGCGGTAGTGCTGCTTGGTCCACATCAGGCCCGCCAGCGCCCGCCTGACCACGGCGGCGCGCTTGGGGTCCAGGTCGAGGTCGGTGTGGTGGAACTCGTCGGCCTCGGCCCGGCGCTGGTCCAGCGTGTCCTGGAAGCTCGGCCCGAACGCGTCGAGGTGCCCGTCGCCGTCCACCAGGCGCAGCCGCACGGTGACCGACTCGCCCGGCTCGACCGGGTCGAACGAGTACCAGGCGGCGACCTTCGTGCCGGGGTCGCCGGTGTCGTCCGGCCCGACGACCTGGCACGCCCCGGCGTCCCGGCCGACGACGTACCGGTCGATGCCGTCCTTGGTGCGGCCGGTCGCGTTGTGCCCGGTGCCGAACAGCTCGACCTCGTTGGTCTCGTTGTCGGTGACCAGCAGCGTCGGCGTGCCCTCGACGTGCAGCGTGTACCGGCCGAGCGCGGCGTGCTCGGCGGTGATCCGGCGCCAGCCGTCCCGCGTGCAGGCGCGCAGGCTCGGCTTGCGGTCGTCGCGGCCCCACGCCCACGTGTTGCGGAACCAGAGTTGCGGCAGCAGGTGCACCGGCGCCGGGTCCGGGCCGTGGTTGGTGGCGGTCAGCTCGACGCAGATGTCCTTCGGGCCCGCCTTGGCGTAGGTCACCCGGACGTCGAAGAACCGGTTCTCGTCCAGCACGCCGGTGTCGGACAGCTCCGGCTCGCGCTCGTTGCGGCCGGCGCGCTTGGCCATCTCGCGCAGCTCGGCGTAGGGGAACTCACGCTGCGGGTACCGGTAGACGACCTGCATCCAGGAGTGCGTCGGCGTGCCGTCGGTCACCCACCAGTGCTCCTTGACGTCCTCGCCGTGGTTGCCCTCGTTGTTGGTGAGCCCGAAGTAGCGCTCCTTGAGGATCGGGTCGCGGCCGTTCCAGAGCGCGACGGCCAGGTTGAGGAAGCCGTGCACGTCGCAGATGCCGGCGATGCCGTCCTCGCCCCAGCGGTAGGCGCGTGAGCGGGCGTGGTCGAACGGGAAGGACGTCCACGCGTCGCCGCTCGCCGAGTAGTCCTCGCGGACCGTCCCCCACTGCCGTCCGGCCAGGTAGGGGCCCCAGAGACGCCAGGGTGCGGTCGGGGAGTCGGACTCCGCCAACCGCGTCCGCTCGGCTTGCCGGCTGTGCTCGTTCACTCGGCCAGTGTGCGGCATCGGTTCAGTAAACCGGTTACCGACGGGTTAGGTCACAGTCCTGAGCGGTGTTTGCCAACCCCGTCAGGCGGTGTCATCGTCACGCTCCGTGGACTACGACTTACCTCCCTGGCACAGCGGCGCGGACGTGCCGGAGCGGGTGCTGGAACGCGCGGTGGCCGCGGCGCTGGAGCGGCCGGAGGTGAGGCGGGCGGTCGACGCGGGGCACGTGACGCGGGCAGACCTGCTCACCGCGTTGGACGGCACGGGAACCGCCGTCCTGGCGGCGGCCGGCCAGGCCGAGCAGCGGTACCGGACCGAGCGCCCGGGCTGGTGGGCGTGGTTCGAGGTGACCGCCCCGATCGGGCGGTGGGTGCTGCTCGTCACGCCGGTGCTCGGCTTCGCGGCCCTCGGCGCGTTCGTCACCTCCCTGCTCCACCTGCACTGGCTCTGGGTGCTCACGGCCGCCGCGGGCGGTGCGGCGTTCGCGGTCCTGGCCGACCTGGTCATGATGCTGAAGTGGTCCGTCGCGGACGACGGCTTCAGTCGCCGGTTCGTGATCGCCTGGCTGTGGTGCGGGGCGTTGCTGCCCGTGCTCGGTTGGGAGCCGCTGTTCGGATCGCTGCCCGGTGGTTGGCGGTTGGCGGGGCTGCTCGGCCTGTTCGCGGTCCTGCTGTCGGCTGTCTGGACCGTCCGCACGCTGTTCGACGGCTTCACGCACGCGGGCCGGAGCGAGGTGGCGCGTGCCGCGCTCAAGGCCTGGGAGGACAGCGTCGTGGTCGACGGCGTGCTGCCGGTGCTCTACAGCCGGCTGAACGAGGCGTCGCCGCCCGTGCACTCCACCACCCTCACGGCGCGCGAGGCGTTCGCGGTCGTCCGGGCCGACCCGCTGCGGATGCACGTCCCGACACCGGCGGGCGCGGTGCTGGCCGGGCTGGTCGACCGGCTCGACGGCGGCAGCTTCGCCGTCGCCGGACCGCGCGGCGCGGGCAAGACGAACCTGCTCCGGGCGTTCTGCGGCGGCCGGTACGCGGCGGCGGGCCGTGCGCCCGACCTGGCCGTCCTGGTGTCCGCGCCGGTGGACTACGTGCCGCAGGAGTTCGTCGTGCACCTGTTCGCCGAGGTCTGCGAGGCGGTGCTCGCCCGGTTCGGGCCGCGCGACCCGCTGGCGTCGGCCGCGCGGGAGCACCTGACCTCGCTGAACTACGTGCGGATGAACGCCGACGAGATCAGCGGCAAGGGCGGGTTCAAGGGCTTCGAGCTGGCCGGCAAGCGCACGGTGACGCTGACCGGCCGCGCGCCGACGTACCCCGAGGTGGTCAAGCGCTTCCGGGTGTTCCTCGGCCGGATCGCCGCCGAGCAGGCCACCGAGCGTGAGCGCGAACCCGGCCGGGTGATCATCGGCGTCGACGAGCTCGACCGCATCGGCACGGGGGAGCCCGCGCGGCGGCTGCTCAACGAGATCAAGGCGATCTTCGACGTCCAGGGCTGCTACTACCTGGTGTCGGTCTCCACCGAGGCGCAGCACGACTTCGAGCTGTCCGGCATCGGGCTGCGCAGCGTCTTCGACAGCTCGTTCGACGAGGTGGTGCGGGTCGACTACCTGGACTTCGCGTACGCGCGCAAGCTGCTCCGCCGCTACGTGCTCGACCTGTCGGAGCAGTTCCACGCCCTGGCGTACGTGTTCTCCGGCGGCCTGGCCCGCCACCTCGTGCGCACCGCGCGGTCGATCGTGGACCTCGGCCGCGAGCGGCCGGGACGCGACATCGTCGACGTCGTGCGCGCCCTCGTCGAGGCCGAGCTCACCCGTGCCTGCCAGGCCACCGCCGACGCCCTGACCGCCGTGGACGACCGCGAGGGCGTCACCGGGCTGCTGCGCCTGCTCGACGAACGCCCGGCCACCGACCTCAAGACCTACGGCGACGCCGTCCGCGCCGCCTACACGGGCCGGTCCGAACGGGTCCGCCAACTCAAGGACGCGGTGGCCGCCCGCGTCCAGTTCCTCGCCACGGTCACCCGGACCTTCACCGCGGACCTCACCGAGGCCCGCATGGCCGCCCTGGGCTTCGACGAACTGGCCCGCGCCCGCCGGTACGCGGGCACCAACCCCGACGCCGGCCTCGCCCTGCTCCGCGACCTCAACCGCAAGTGGGCCGCCTGACCGGGCTCACGAGCCGGCCCGCGCCGGGGCTGGACGGCGGACCGGGCAGCGAGCCACCCGGTCCACCCGCGCGTCAGCGCTTCGCGTGCGCGTCCAGCACCACGGCCACGGCCTCGGTGATCCGGGCCGCGTGCCCGAGGTGCAGCCACTCGTCCGGCACGTGGCAGTTGGAGTCCGGCCCGACCGCGCCCGTGACCAGGAACTGCGCTTGCGGGTACGCCTCGTGCAGCAGCCCCATGAACGGGATCGAGCCGCCGAGCGCCACCGTCCGCCAGGGCGCGTCGAACACCTCCTTGCCGATCCGGTCCAACGTCTCCCGCAGCCACGGCGCGAGCTCGGGCGCGTTCCACCCGTCCGCGGACTCCACCCGGGTCAGCTCCACCACCGCCCCGTACGGCACGTCGGTCGTCAACGCCCGCCGCACCGCCTCGACCGACGCACCGGCGTCGGCCGTCGGCGGCAGCCGGAAGCTCAGCACCAAGGTGGTGAACGGCCGCAGCACGTTGCCCGCGTCGTCCGGCTCGGGCAGCCCGGACGCGCCGGTGACCGACAGCGTCGGCCGCCACCCGGAGTTGAGCGCCAGCTCGACCTCGTCGGCGCCCATCGGCTGCGTCCCCGCCGCCCACGGCACGCTCCCGACCAGCACGCCCGGCGTGCTGGCCACCGCGTCGCGCACCTCGTCCACCCGGTTCTCCGGGATGTCGACGTGCATCTCGCGCACCAGCACCTCGCCGGTCGCGGAGTCCTCCAGCCGGTCGAGGAGCTGCCGGGCGATCCGGAACGACGACGGCACGATCCCGCTCGCCATGCCCGAGTGCAGCCCGCTCTCCAGCACCCGCACCGTCATCGTGACCTGCGCCAACCCGCGCAACGACGTGGTCAGCCACATCCGGTCGTAGTCGTTGCCGCCCGAGTCGAGGCACACCACCAGCGACACGTCGCCGAGCCGCGGCTTGAGGTGCTCGAGGTACGCGGGCAGGTCCGGGCTGCCGGACTCCTCGCCGGTCTCCAGCAGCACGACGCACCGCGAGTGCGTGCCGCCGGAGCGCCGGACGCCCTCGATCGCGGCGATCGCGGCGTAACCGGAGTAGCCGTCGTCCGCCGCGCCGCGGCCGTAGAGCCGCCCGTCGCGCACGACCGGCGTCCACGGGCCGAGGCCCTCGCCCCAGCCGCCGACCGGCGGCTGCTTGTCGAGGTGGCCGTACAGCAGCACGGTGTCGGACGTCGGCGCGGTGCCGGGCACGTCGACCAGCAGCACGGGCGTGCGGTCGGGCAGCTCGACGACCTCGACGGTCGCGCCGGGCAGGTCGCGGTCGGCGAGCCAGGCGCGCACGTGCTCCACCGCGGCGGCCAGGTGGCCGTGCGAGGCCCACTCGGGGTCGAAGGCTGGGGAGATCGCGGGTACCGCGACCAAGGCGGACAGGCTCGGGAGGATGTCGTCGTCCCAGAGCCCGCGAACGGTACGGGTCAGCGCTGAACGGTCCACGCCCCGATCCTGTCACGGCCCGGTCGGTCGGCGACCCCCGGAAACGGGACCCGAGCGGGTTTCGCGTGGTGGAAATGGTCTGTCCGGCCGATGGTCGGTAGTCCATCCAACGCGACCGTGCCGACGTGGGCCGTTGCCGTCGACCCGGCGTGTCCGAAACCCTACGGAAGGTGGTTAACGATCGGTAACCGGGACGCGGCTGTTCGGTAGTCGGACGCTCTACTCGGACTGCCGAAGATTGGCCGTCCAACCGTTACCGCACGTCAGACCGCTGCGTCGGAGGTCACGAACTGGGACGGGGCTCACCATGTCGTGTGACGCCATGTCAGGATGTGGATGAGAACACCGTCAGCGCCGACGGTTGCCCGACCCCCACACCCCGGGGACGACGGCGACTGGCGGTGCAGCCGCGCAGGCTCGCCACAAGCGACCGGGCGGCCTCGTAGACGAGGAGACAAGGCGCATGTCGTCCCCCGAGAAATGGACGCACCCAGGGCCGGATGCCGCGCCGGCCACTGCTGCCAAACCGACAGCGGAACAGGTGATCGCAGGCTTGCGAGCGACAGACGAGGGCGGCGCCGACCTGGTGCAGCTGCTCACCCCCGAGGGCGAGCGCGTCCAGCACCCGGATTTCGACATCGACATCACGGCCGAGGAGCTGCGCGGGCTCTACCGCGACATGGTCCTGGTCCGCCGGGTCGACCGCGAGGCCAACGCGCTGCAGCGCAAGGGCGAGCTGGGCATCTGGGTGCCGCTGCTCGGCCAGGAGGCCGCGCAGATCGGCGCCGGCCGGGCCATGCGCCCGGAGGACATGGCGTTCCCCAGCTACCGCGAGCACGGCATCGCGTGGACGCGCGGCGTCAAGCCGACCGACCTGCTCGGCATCTTCCGGGGCACCGACAACGGCACGTGGGACCCGGTGGCGACCCGGTTCCACCCGTACACGATCGTCATCGGCAACCAGGTGCTCAACGCCACCGGCTACGCCATGGGCCAGAAGTTCGACGGCAAGGTGGGCGACGCCGACGGCGAGGCCACCATCTGCTTCTTCGGCGACGGCGCGACCAGCCAGGGCGACGTGCACGAGGGCTTCGTGTGGGCCGCGGTCTACGACGCGCCGCTGGTGTTCTTCTGCCAGAACAACCAGTGGGCCATCTCCGAGCCGACCGAGCGCCAGTCCCGCCTCCCGCTCTACCAGCGGGCGCGCGGCTACGGCTTCCCCGGCATCCGGGTCGACGGCAACGACGTGCTGGCCACCCTCGCGGTCACCCGCTGGGCGCTGGAGGAGTGCCGCCAGGGCAACGGCCCGATCCTGATCGAGGCGTTCACCTACCGGATGGACGCGCACACCACCTCCGACGACCCCTCGCGCTACCGGCTGTCCGACGAGCTGGAGCTGTGGAAGCTGAAGGACCCGATCGAGCGCGTCAAGGTGCACCTGGTCAAGCAGCAGTGGGCCGACCAGGCGTACTTCGAGTCGGTCGAGGCCGAGGCCGAGCGGATCGCGATCGAGCTGCGCGACTACTGCGTCAACCTGCCCGACCCGCCCGCCGGGCGGATCTTCAGCGAGGTCTACGCCGAGGGCAACCACGTCCTGGAGGCGCAACGCGACGAGTTCCTGGCCTACCACGCCGGGTTCGCGGGAGGTGAGCACTGATGGCCGCTCCGACCATGGACCGCCCCACCGCTGACGCCACGGGCGCGCCCGCGGTGCAGACGCTGACCATCGCGAAGGCGTTGAACAACGGCCTGCGCGCGTCGATGGAGGCCGACCCCAAGGTCATCGTGATGGGCGAGGACGTCGGCAAGCTCGGCGGCGTCTTCCGGATCACCGACGGCCTGCAGAAGGACTTCGGCGAGCAGCGCGTGCTGGACACCCCGCTGGCCGAGTCGGGCATCATCGGCACCGCCGTCGGCCTCGCGATCCGCGGCTACCGGCCGGTGTGCGAGATCCAGTTCGACGGCTTCATCTTCCCCGGCTTCGACCAGATCGTGTCGCAGGTCGCCAAGCTGCACTTCCGCACCCAGGGCCGGCTCAAGGTGCCCATGGTGATCCGGGTGCCGTTCGGCGGCGGCATCGGCGCGGTCGAGCACCACTCCGAGTCGCCCGAGTCGTACTTCGCGCACACCGCCGGCCTCAAGGTCGTCGCGTGCTCGAACCCGGCCGACGCCTACTGGATGATCCAGCAGGCGATCGACTGCGACGACCCGGTGCTGTTCTTCGAGCCCAAGCGGCGCTACTACGAGAAGGGCGAGGTCGACACGACCGCCGCGCCCGGACCGCTGTTCGCCTCGCGCACGCTGCGCACCGGCTCGGACGTCACGCTGGTGACGTACGGGCCGATGGTGCGCACGTCGCTGGAAGCCGCCGCGGCGGCCGAGGAGGAGGGGCGCTCGCTGGAGGTCGTCGACCTGCGCTCGCTCTCGCCGCTGGACCTCGCGCCCGTGTACGAGTCGGTGCGGCGCACCGGCCGGCTGGTCGTGGTGACCGAGGCGCCCAGCGAGTCCTCCATCTCCAGCGAGATCGCGGCCAAGGTGCAGCAGGAGTGCTTCTACTCCCTGCAGGCCCCCGTGCTGCGGGTGACCGGGTTCGACACCCCGTACCCGCCGTCGAAGTTGGAGGAGGAGTTCCTCCCCGACCTCGACCGGGTGCTGCACGCCGTCGACCGCTCGCTGGCCTGGTAGGGGGATAGCTGTGCCGCAGTTCAAGCAGTTCCCCCTGCCCGACACGGCGGAGGGGCTGACCGAGGCCGAGATCCTCACCTGGCACGTCAAGCCGGGTGACGCGGTGAAGGTCAACCAGGTCATCGTCGAGATCGAGACCGCCAAGGCGGCCGTCGAGCTGCCGTGCCCGTGGGACGGCGTGGTGACCGAGTTGCTGGTCGAGGTCGGCCAGACGGTCGAGGTCGGCGTCCCGATCATCACGATCGACGTGGACCCGTCCGGCTCGGCGCCGGCCTCCGCGCCGACGCCCGCGTCGGCGTCCACGCCCGCGTCGAACGGCAAGATCGGCGAGGAGATGCCGGGCGGCCGGATCGCCACGCTGGTCGGCTACGGCCCGCGGGCCGGTGCGGCGAAGCGTCGTCCGCGCAAGGACGCGCCGGCTCCCGTCGCCGCGGCTCCCGCGCCTGCGCCTGCTCCCGCGCCTGCTCCGGCTCCGGTTTCCGCTCCCGCGCCCGCCCCGGTGGTCGCGGAACCGGCGACCCCGGGCGGTTACGTGCCGCTGGCCAAGCCGCCGGTGCGCAAGCTGGCCAAGGACCTGGGCGTCGACCTGCGCGCGCTGGCGGGCTCCGGCCCGGGTGGCGTGATCACGCGGGAAGACGTCGAGCAGGCCGTCGCGGGCCCGACCCCGGCCGCCGCCGCGGCGCCGGTCGAGACCGGGTCGCGCGAGCGGCGCGTGCCGATCAAGGGCGTCCGCAAGGCGACCGCGCAGGCGATGGTGGACAGCGCGTTCACCGCGCCGCACGTCACCGAGTTCCTGACCGTCGACGTGACGCCGATGATGGAGCTGCGGGCGCGGCTGAAGAGCGCCCCGCAGTTCCGCGACGTCAAGCTCACGCCGCTGGCGTTCGCCGCCAAGGCGGTCGTGCTGGCCGTCCGCCGCACGCCCGACGTCAACGCGACGTGGGACGAGGCGGCGCAGGAGATCGTCTACAAGGACTACGTGCACCTGGGCATCGCCGCCGCGACGCCGCGCGGTCTCGTGGTGCCGAAGGTCCGCGACGCCGACCGCATGTCGCTGCGCGAGCTGGCCGTGTCCCTGGACGCCCTGGCCACGACCGCCCGTGACGGCAAGACGACGCCCGCGGACATGATGGGCGGCACGATCACCATCACCAACGTCGGCGTCTTCGGCGTCGACACGGGCACCCCGATCATCAACCCGGGCGAGTCGGCGATCCTCGCCTTCGGCGCGATCCGGGACATGCCGTGGGTGGTGGACGGCCAGGTCGTCCCGCGCAAGGTGTGCCAGCTGGCGCTCAGCTTCGACCACCGCGTGGTCGACGGCCAGCAGGGCTCGCAGTTCCTGGCCGACGTGGGCGCGCTGCTCGCCGACCCCGGCGTGGCGATGACCTACTGAAGTACCGACCTACCGATCGGCTGAACCGGAAGGGCCGGCGTCCACCGCGGGCGTCGGCCCTTCCGCGTCACCGATCCCTCTCAGCACCTCCGCCACGTGCTCCGGTTCGGTGCCCTCCGCGGTGACCGCGCAGCGGGTGAACCCGGCGTCGAGCAGCTTGACCCGGGTCTGCCGGAAGTGGCTGCCGTCGAACCGGAACGCGCACTCCCGCGCCTCCACTCCACGCAGCCCGATCACCGAGTCGGCCCTGCCCGAGAGCAGGTTCACCATCGACAGGTCCACGGTCGAGCGGCTGAGCTCCGCGCCGTCGAGGGCGATGGTCGCGCTCGTGCCGACGAGCCCGGCGAACGTGAGGGTCGTGCCGCGCAGGGCCGCGCCGGTCAGGTCGACGGTGCCGGCGGTGAGGTCCGTCGCGGAGAAGTCGGCGACCTCGCCGGTGAACTCGGCCTCGCCGAAGTCGAGGGTGGCGGACCGGGCGGAGAGGTCCTCGAACGACGTGACCGCGGCGGTGAACCGCGCCCGGCGGAAGCTGAGCGTGCCCGTGACCCGGCAACGGGCGAAGTCGGTGCGCGCGCCGCGGAAGACGGCGTCGTCGAACTTGAAGGTGCCGACGAACCGGCGTTCCGACAGGTCCAGGTCCTCGAACTCGACGCCGTGGAAGTCCATCTCGACGCCGCCGACGGTCCACGAGTCCTTCCAGGTGTGGTCGAGCAGGGTGTTGATGATCTCCTGGCGCACCTCGCGCTCCGTGCGGTCCTCCTCGGGGTAGGGCGTGCGCAGGTAGCCGCACAGCACGTCCACGCAGGTCTGGCGCTGCTCCGGCCAGTCGTCGGCCAGGCCGACCATCGCGTACACGCCCGCGAGGCGCACCGCGAAGCTCTCGTGGCCGAGCTGCTCGGCGGCCTTGCCGTAGCGCTCGTTGAAGAACTTCGTGCGCTCCCGCTGCTCCTGCCGGGTGGCGATGACGTGCGCGGCTTCCGACACCTGCTGCTTGCGGTACCCGACGGCCAGCGCGACGACCGCGCCCAGCCCGCCGACCACGGCGAGGCCGATCTTGAGCAGGTCGAGCAGCTCGGCGGTGGTGAAGCTGGTGGACGACGGCAGCGCCGGTCGGCCGAGCAGCCGGTAGAGCCCGTACCCGGTGGCCGCGGCCAGCAGCAGGGCCAGCACCAGCCACTTGACCAGCGACCGACCCATCGACCCCTTGACGTCGGCGACCACCTGTTTCTCGCGGAGCACCACCGGGGGCGTCGGCGTCGTCCCGCGCGAGGGCCGGGCGAGCCGCAGCACCAGCCACAGGACGATGAGCACGGCGAACGCGACACCGGCGGGCAAGTAGGGGGCGAAGTGGTCGAGCACGAGGTGCAATCGTGCCGGACGAGCGCGTTAATCGGTTGAAGTTCCAGTGACTGGAGAATTCAAGGTGGTCCCCGTGACGCACTACTCGATCGGCGAACTGGCGCGGTTGACCGGGTTGTCCACGCGGACGATCCGGTTCTACTCCGACTCCGGTGTGATCCCCGTCGCGGGGCGCACGGTGGGCGGGTTCCGCACCTACGACGTCGACGGGCTGGCGCGGCTGAAGCTCGTGCGGACCCTGCGTGAACTGGGCGTCGACCTGCCCACCGCGCAACGGGTCCTGGCACGGGAGGTGTCCGTGGCCGAGGTGGCCCGGACGCACGCGGAAGCCATCGACGCGCAGATGCGCACGCTCCGGCTGCGCCGGGCCGTGCTGCGGGTCGTGGCTCGGAACGGGGAGGTGGAGATGGTGCACGAGTTCGCGCGGCTGTCGGCGGAGGAGCGGCAGGCGATCCTGGACGACTTCTTCGACGAGGTGTTCGGCGGGTTCGACATGGACCAGGCGTTCCTGGAGCGCATGCGGTCGGTCCGGGTCGACCTGCCGGACGACCCGTCGCCGGAGCAGTTGGAGGCGTGGATCGAGCTGGTGAACCTGGTGCGCGACCCGGACTTCCGGGCGTCGATCCGGCGGATGTCGCAGCGGCACCAGGAGATGCGGGCGGAGGGCGCCGACCTGGCGCCGTACTCGCCGGCGCAGATGGAGGCGTTCCAGCACGCGTTCGCCCGGGCGCGCGAGGCGGTGGACGCGGGCATCGACCCGCGTTCGCCGGAGGCGGCGGCGATCGTCGCCGAGATCAACGAGAGGTGGGCGTCCGCCTTGGACCTCCCGGTCGGCCCGGAACTGTCCCGCCGGTTGGAGGAGTTCGGCGACCCCAGGGCCGAGCGCTACTGGCAGCTGATCGCCACGGTCAACGGCTGGGAGACCCAGGTCCCCGACACCACGGCCGAACGGGCGTGGCTGGCGGAAGCCGGTCGCTGACGCTCATCTGCGAAGGACCTCGGCCTTGGCCACGCCGAGGTCCTTCACCCCGCGTCCACCGGCGGCCGAAGACGCCCTGGTAGAACTCGGCCGGCACCTCGGCCTCAGGACGATCGAGCCCGACGCACCCGACGAGGCGCCCAAGCCGACCCGGCCGTCGAGGATCACGGAGTGGACCGATGAACGAGCGCCCGTGGGCCGACGCCGCGTGCCAGTGGGTGCAGGAGCACCAGGACCGGTGGCTGAGGCAGGCGATCGTGCCCGCCCTGCACTCCGCCACGACCGGGACGGCGCTGGTCGTCGAGCTGACGGGCCCCGCTTGGCGTGCCAGGACCGAACTGCGCCCCGACCTCGCCGCCGAGGACGTGCGCGGGCACCTGGACGACTGGCTGCGGGAATCCGTGCCACCGGTGTCCGACCTGTCGCGCCGGTGGGACCGGCAGTGGGATCGGTGCGGCCCGGAGGCGCACCGGCTCAAGCACGCGTACCCCGAGCGCTGGGTGCGTTTCCACAGCCTGCCGGAGTCGAAGCGGTACCCCGGGACCGAGGACGAGTACGCCATCGCCCCGCACCGCTACAACGCGGTGCTGGACGAGCTGTTCGCCGGCGGGGAGGTCTACGTGATCACCATGCGGTGGCGCGAGGATCCGGAGCCGGGGACCGGTCACTGGACGACGATCTGCGTGGACCCGGACCTGGACTACCCGTCGTACTGGCACTTGTACGCCAAGCGGATCCCGTGGACGAACGGCGCCATCGACACCCTGCTGCGCGAGGTGGCGGACGACGCCGAGGCCAACGTGATGATCACCGACCTGGACCTGCGCCGCATCCACCACCCCTACGACGGCGGCGCGGACGTGCTGCTGCCGACCACCGACGAACGTGACGCGCTGAGGGCCCGTCACCCCGACTGGCTTGGCAGCCAGGAAGGCGGGTACTCGTCGGGTGTCGGCGGTCGGACGTGCTTGAGGTCCGTCGGGCCGGCGGCGCCGACCCGGCCGTAGTTCTCGCGGGCCCGGGTCAGGCTGAGACCTCGGTTCGGGCCTCCTCGTACGTGGTCGGCATCGTGCTCGTCCTGGCCGTCGTCCTCCCAGAAGCAGACGTCGCAGATCTCGTAGCCACCCCGTTCGCCGAGGGTGAGGAAGCCGCAGCAAGGGCAGGCGTGCGGGCCGGACTCGCCGTCACGGACGACGTTGAAGAACGGCTCTGGGGACATGCCGCACATGGTCACATCTCCGACTGGGTGAAGGCGGCCGAATGAGTGCCACGACTCGCGCGGAGCACGAGCGCGCCCGGAAAGCAGTGGACGGGGTCTTCCGCGTCCCGAAGACCCCGCCCGGACCCAGGCGAACCTGCGACGTCACGTCACTTGATGTACATCCCGGAAATGGCCCTGGCCACCACCAACCGCTGGATCTCCGACGTCCCCTCGAAGATGGTGAAGATTTTGCGCCGGGGTGGCCCTGACCTGCCCACATCACCTGGAATGGTCGTCTAACCTGCGCATACCTGGTCAACGTTCATCGTCGTTGACCAACCTTTCTCGACCTCTCACGGCCTGGAGACGGCCTGAGAGTCGATCACTCACTACGGGCACCACCCCGGCACACCGTCGCCAACCGCGACGTCTCCCGTGCCGAGGTGGTGCCCGTAGCCATGCCCGGCCACTCCCCGTTGGCCGCAGGCGCGGAGCGTCGGCGGGCGTCGATCGCCGTGCCCAGCCCGACCAAGCCGCGTGACCGCGCGATCGTCCCTACCGGCGCCGCTGGCAGCTCTCGTCCTGGCGGCCTTCGTCGCTGGCGCGCGCCGCCACCCGACCACGTGCACCGACTCCGCGCACGGCCGACGGGCGAAGCGAAGCGGGAGCCCGGCGTGCCGGGATGCGGGGAGTCGGTGCCAACGTGCGTCGCTCGCACCGCGCGCCGCCGCAGGCGGCGCGCCTTGATCCCATAGAGCCAAGTTCGGCAGCAGTCGGTACATCGGTATGCAATCTGCCTAGATAAGTACATCGACACGGCAGGTCGCGCTTCTCCATCGACCTTGGCTGTACGTATGCTCTCCACATGAGTAGGGCGAGGCGTCGCAAGAAGCAGGCAGATCAGATGTCCCGGCGTGTTGGACGATCTCGTCCAACACTGAAAAGTGGAGACTTGTTCGGCTTGAGGCGAGAGGAGCGCATCGAAGAGTCGAAGGTTCGACACGTTTTCACTCCCCATAAACCTATTAGCACTTTCAACCTTCTATTCGGTCGGCAAACAGAAGTTCAGATGCTGGTTGAGACGCTCAACACTCCTGGTCAGCACGTGTTGCTGTATGGCGAGCGGGGTGTCGGGAAAAGTTCCCTCGCGAATGTTGTCAAGGAGGTTTTATTTCAGGTTGTCCAACCCAAGATTTTCCTCAAAAGGTGCGACAGGTCGGACGTCTTCGAAACTATCCTGCAAGGCCCGCTCAATGAGGTTGGAGCCCACCTCGCGTTGACCCAGATAACCGACCTTAGCTCCACTGGCGGCAAAGGTGAATTGGATCTCGGGATACTGAATGCAGGCGGAGAGAGGAAGCGTGATATTGCAAGAACTTATCAGGCATATAAAGCCATATCACCCTCGAGTGCGGCCGAAGCGCTCGAGCATCTTGAAGGCTTGCTGGTAATTGATGAATTTGATGCTGTAGTTGAGCCGGAAGAGAGAAAGAAAATCGCCGAGTTGATCAAACAGCTTAGCGATTCAGGTTCAACCTTCAAGATTATGGTTGTAGGTATCGCTGAGACCGGCGATCAGCTTACCGCGGCGCACCCGTCTGTGCAGCGATGCCTACGTGAAACGAAGCTGCGAAGGATGAAAGATGATGAACTAGAAGAAATTGTCGTTGCTGGTGCTGAAGCGGTCGGCCTGACCTTCAGTAAGCAGGCCGTTGCAGCTATCGTTCGGTTGAGCGCCGGATACCCTCACTTCACGCACTTGTTGGCTCTGAAATGCGCTGAAGATGCAATAAGCGATGGTCGAACCTTCATTCACAAAGAGCATCTTGTGGTGGCGATGAAGCGTGCGGTAGCGGACGCTGAGGGGACCCTTACGCGAATCTACGATGACAGTACACGCTCCGAAAGTGACATGTACCGCACCATTCTTGCAGCAGCAGCGTCACTGGAGGATGACGAGTTTACGTCAGCGGAGTTGCGTACGGCTATTGAAGAAAGGATCGGCGAGCCGATATCGCAAGGCTCGTTGAACAACTACTTCCAGAGGCTTATGGCTGAAGATGGGTCGAGAATCCTACGTCGCACGGGTAGAGGGATGTATCGGTTTGAAGACCCACGTATGCGCAGCTACGTTCGTATTGTCAACGGCATGACTTAAGCTGGCATCTGTCTACCACCCTGTGACGATTTCCAGGATGTCCGCAAGGTTAGTAACAATGATAGCTGCCCCAGCCTCGGCTAGTGTCTCGACCTTGCTCGTCCGATTGGCATATCCGATGCAAGGCACTCCTGCGTTCCGTGCTGCTACGGCATCCGTGGGAGAGTCGCCGACCATGCACGCTTTGTCATTGGCTGCCCTTAGTTGCCTGATCGCTCGGTCGATGAGATAGGGACTCGGCTTGAGAAGTCCAGGGTCCGGTGAGGATCGAGCTGCGATGAAGCTAATGTATGGGGTGAGAGCGTATGCTTCGCAGTAGCTTTGGATTGCTGTACGCGAGTTGTTGCTGACAATTGCTATCCGACGCCCGGCCCGATGCCACGCACGAATCAGATCATGTGCGCCATCGGTGGGTTTCGCCAGCTTAACAGCTTCAATTTCGCACCTTGCTAGGAGATTCTCTATGCATCGTGCACTTGAACTATTCATTCTAGCTGCATAACGAAGTACATCGAACGGGTCCGCGCTCGCCTCGATCTCCATTGGAAGTCCGATTTCATGGTTTACTTCCAGGTCTCTGCGAAGTTTGTTCGCGATGTCAACGGCTGAAATGCCTGCAAAGACGGAGCAGACTGGTCCATCAAAGTCCAGGAGCAACGTGTCCGTCATCGACAAGAGACGATCAAGACTCTCTGGCTCGTCAATCGCGACTTGATTTGAGTTCAACGCTTATAATCCGTTGCGATGGTTTCCCAAAGACTGTTGAACCAGGTGTGGGCTTGATCGACGTATTGGCTGCCGGTGCTGGTGTCATCGTCGGTGGTGCTGTGGTGGAAGAGGATGGCGTCTTTGCCCATGAGGTCGTAGATGGCTTGGGGTTGGCCGTCTAGGGATAGGACGTGTTCGCGGACGGGGTAGAAGCCGAAGAAGGCTTCATTGTTGTTGATCAGGTAGAGCTTGAAGAGTGGTGCGGCTGGGTGGACGCGGACTTCTGCGGTGGCGTCCTTGACCAGGCCGAGTTCGCCCAGCTCGGTCACGTTGTCCACGATGGCGAGGGTGTGGCGGCGCATGATCTCGGCGGCGCGATCGCGGAAGGCCGGGCTGTCGGATCGGTCCTCGACGGTGCAGGGGACTGACCACGGGACGGTGGGGTCCGGGACGAGGATGCGGACGTGGATCGTCTCGGGCGTCAGTCGGCCGATGCGGATCTTGTCCAGTGGCTCCTGGAGGATGCCGTGAAGCGTCTCGCCGGAGAAGCCGGCGAAGTCGATCGTCACGCGGTCGGACGTGAACGCTTGCTCGATGTGCGGGCGCAGGCCGACCGGGCGCTCGGTGCGCTCTCGCACGAACACGCCGCTGCCCTGTCGGGAGACGATCAAGCCCTCGTCGCGCAGCTCGCGTAGCGCGCTCTGCACGGTCATTGGTGCGACGTCGTACTTCTTCGCCAGCTCCGCGCGTGACGGCAGCTTGTCACCTGCCTTGAAGACCTTGGTCAGGATGGCGGCGCGCAGAGCGTTCGCGACCTGCACGTACGGCGGTCGCGGGTCATCCGGGTCGAGTGCCATGACTCCTCGTCTGGTGTCGTCCAGTGCAAAGCGGGACGTGAAGCGCCGCAAAGCTGGTCGCAAGTTGTCAGTCCGCACATATTCGCAGCCTCGGTTCGCACTTGGCTAGACCGCCTAGAGAGCTAGCTCGATCGGCTGACGCCAACCCACTTGCTTGACTTGGCTAGCCAAGCTGTCTTACCCTCGTGACATGGCTAGCCCGCATAGGCAGGCTGGCAAGGTGACGGAGGTGGCTGGTGGCAGTTCCGTATGGGACTCGGTTCGAGGCGACGTTCGACCAGGTCTTCCCCCAAGGGGCGTTGATGGTCGGTGAGGTCGCGCCGGACATGGAGTACATGAGCGCGGAGGACAAAGGGCGCGGTCGGCAGGCCAAGCAGCGTGTGGACGAGCGCACGGGCAAGCGGCAGTGGAAGGTCGTGGTCACGGACCCGTCCGCCGAGAAGGAGCGGGACGCGTCGGTGACGGTGACGATCCTGGCCGACGTGCAGCCGGTGCCGCCGCAGGCTGTGCAGGTGATGCCCGGTGTCGAGGTGCGGCCGGTGGCGTTCGAGGGGCTGACGGTCGAGCCGCGGGTGATGGGGGATCGGTACAAGTACCAGGGGTTCACGATCCGGGCTACGGGCATCGTGTCGCCGCAGGTGGGCGCTGCCCCGAAGCGTGCGGAGAAGCCCCAGGGCGAGCAGAAGGCGGCTTGAGGTGGCGCGGCCGTCTCCTGAGGCGGTCGCCCGGTGGAACCTCGCGTACGCGGAGCAGACCGAAGCCCTGTTCGCGGCGTCCGGTTCGGACGGTCGGTTACCGGTGCTTCGGCTGGCTGACAGCTACGCGGCGGTGGCGTGGGCGTGGCGGGTCTTGGCCGCTGATCTGGGCGTGCCCTTGTGGGCTCGTCACGCCTGCGCGGTCGCTGCTGAGGAGTTCGATCGTCGGGCGCGGATCGAGCGTGCCCGTGTCAACCCGGACGAGGACGGGACATGAGCAAGGACCAGCGCGTTTCGGAAGACGAGCTGTGGCGCAGGGCGCGAGCTGCCATGACGTTGCAGGGTGCGCATGAGGCACTGGTGAAGGTGATGCCTGCGCCGGCGGCGGATCGGAAGCGGTGGCGTGACTTCTACCTGGGGTCGGCCGAGGTGTACGGGCGGGTCGCGGAGATCGACCGTGGGCACCACCACGAGGCGTTGTACTGGGCCAAGCGGGAGCGGGAGAAGGGCGAGGAGATCGCGAAGGCGCTGGCTCCTGGTGCCCTGGGGTCTGACGGGAGCGGCGAATGACGGCGGGTCCCAAGCCCAAGGTGATGGGTGCTCCTGGGCCGTCCGGTCGGGGCAGTCAGTACACGGTGCGGCTGCGGGTGGCGGAGTTCCAGCGGGCGGCGCGGCGGTCGGCGCTGACGTCTGACTACGCGTTGGCACCTGCGATGGGTGTCAATCGCTCGACCATCTCTCGGGTGCTGACGGGTGAGCTGCGGCCTGGTGCGGCGTTCATCGCCGGTGCGCTGGCGGCGTTCGCGCCGATCGAGGTGCGGTTCGAGGACCTGTTCGAGGTCGAGTCGAACTGGCCGACGTCATGAGTGGGGTGCGGCCTGACCGGGTGGTGATGGGAGCGCACCTCCCGGAGGGCGTCGCGCGTACGGCCGGGAACGTCGGCTACTCGGCGGGTGCGCTGGCCGAGGTGATGGCCGCATGGGTCGAGCAGCGGCTACGGATCTGGTCGGTCAGGGATCTGTCCGCCGCGTCGGGTCTGAACGTGCACACCGTCCGCATGGTCGTGCGGGATGTAGTCGCGGCCGGCCACGCGGCACGGATACCGGGCGCTGTCTCATCGTCCCCTGGGCCCTACCTGTACCGGCTGACGCCGGTGGGCGCGCAGGCATGGGGCGACTTCCGCTCGGACGCTCGTCTGAGGCGGCGGCCGGATAAGGCCGAGTCGCTCACGCCTCGTCGGTAGGACGCTGTAGCGCTGCTCTGGAACGCGTGACCGATGCGGTCGCGTGGTGATGGCGCACGCCTTGATGACAACTGAACAGTCTGCGGCTGGTGGGTGCGGTCGCGGGGAGACGGTCCAGGTCTTGGCGGGCTCGGCTGTCTCCCTGCGACTCACCTGACTGGCTTTGCCATGCGTTTTTGTTGACACACAAGGGATTCCAGTCATGTCGAGGGTATCGGTACGTGGGGGACGTACGTCAAGTCGACGCCCCGCCGGTCTGTGGAAGTTGCCCAACGGTCGGCGCTGCCAGTCGTGCAAGCGGTTCGGTGTCTACGCCCCGAACCAACTCGACTGCTGTGCCTGCCTGGGGTGGCTGCCGCTGATCTTCGCCGTTGCTGTGGGCGGTGCGCTGTGAACGGCGGCAAGTGGGTCGACCCGGCTCCGTTCGAGGGTGTGCGGCCTCGGGTGCCGTGGTGGGTGTTGGTGCCGGGCAAGGCCAAGTGGGTCGCGGCCTTGGTGGCGCTGGTGTGGCTGATGTTGGTCGGCGTCGTGCGCCTGGTGCTCGTTGTCGTGCGCTATCCGGTCGTCACGCTGGTGCCCGCGTCGGCGGCCTGGTGCTGGTGGCGGTTCGGGCTGTCACCGTTGGTGCTGGCGCTGTTGTCGCTGGTCGCGGCTCTGGTGCTCTGGGCCGGTCTGGATCGTGGGTCGTTCCTGCGGCACGGCTGGTACCGGCTGGTGACCGAATGGCGGCGGGCGACGGTGTACGTCCCGAAGTGGCGGTCGGTGATGCGGCTGTCGGACCTGGCCAAGCGCGACCGTGGCCGTGAGTACCGGCCCAAGCTGCGGCGGGTCCGGTCGGAGGGGTGGCGGGACCGCGTTCGGGTGCGGATGATCCCGGCCCAGTCGCCAGAGGCGTGGGAGCTGCGGCGGGACAACCTGGCGCACTCGTTCGGCGCTCGCTCGTGCCGGGTTCGGGTGCTGCGGCCTCGGCTGCTCGAACTGGACTTCGTGCACGCTGACCCGCTGGTGCGACCGGTGTCCGTCCCCGTGTTGGAGGGCTCGGCCGACGTCGACTTCAAGCGGGTGGTCGTCGGGCGGACGGAGACCGGCAAGCCATGGCGGCTGCGACTGCTCGGGTCTCAGCTCCTCGTCGTCGGCGTGCCCGGTGCCGGTAAGGGCTCGGTGTTGTGGTCGATCGTGTGGCAGCTCGCGCCGGCGGTTCGGGCGGGCCTGGTTCGCCTGGTCGGGATCGACCCGAAGGGCGGGATGGAGCTGGGCCAGGTACCCGACGCCTTCGACCGCCTGGTTTTCGGCAACGGCACTGATGCGGTCGAGCTGCTGGAGGAGATTGCCGCTGAGGTGAAGGAGCGGGCGGCGCGGTACCGGGGCATTCGGCGGCTGTGGGCTCGCGACACCGGTGAGCCGTTGACCGTGCTCATCGTGGACGAGCTGGCGGACGTGATCGCCTATCAGACGGACAAGCAGCTCCGGGAGCGTGCGGCGCGAGCTGTGCAGACGATCGCCTCTCAGGGGCGGGCTCCGGGGTACGTGCTCGTCGGCTTGGTCCAGGACCCGCGTAAGGAGGTCGTCTCCTTCCGGCACCTGTTCAGCACCCGGGTTGCCCTGCGACTCGATGAGCCACAGCAGGTGGACATGGTGCTTGGTGACGGTGTTCGCCAGCGTGGGGCGGCGGCTCACGAGATCAGCGAGAACACACCCGGTGTCGCCTGGGTCAAGCAGGACGGGCAGCGGGAGCCGGACCGGGCACGGGCCTTCCACGTCACCGATGCGGACCTGGCGACGCTGCGCGACTACTTCCGGCCTGCCGAGGTGCGGCCGTTCCCGACCAAGCCGGACGGTGCCGAGGGGGTGGCGGCGTGACGAGCGGGACGCGGGCTGAACGGATGCGCCAGCCGATGGCGCTGGACGTGGTCAAGGCGGCAGCGGAGCAGCACGGCGTGTGCGTGCGTCCGTTCACGATGGAAGTCGAGGACCGGACCACTTACGAAGTCCGCTACGTCGCGGTGCCATGTGGGGCGACGGTCGAGAGCGTCTGTGCGCCCTGTGCGAAGAAGGCCAAGGCGTTGCGGATGGCTCAGTGCCGTGAGGGCTGGCACATGGGCGAGGAACCCGACTTCACGCCGACCGCGCCGACTGAGGACCAGAAGGAGCTGTTGACGTTCCGGGCCGACCTGGTCAAGGCGTACCGGGAGGCGGTTGAGGTTGGGGCGGCCGGTGACGCTGACGAGTTGCGGGAGGAGATCCACTCGGTCGACGCGGAACTTCGGCAACTCGGCGTCCGGGGCCGCTTCCCCTCACCCGACGCACCCGCCAAGCGACCCGTGAAGCGGTCGACCAAGCGGCGGCAGGACGCGCCGAACCTGCCTCGGCGGCGGGTCGAGAAGCGCACGGTGGGCCGGGAGTACGCGGGAGGATTCCGGCCCTCGATGTTCGTCACGCTCACCCTCGACACCTACGGGCGGGTGCGCGACGACGGCACACCGGTCGACCCGGACGCCTACGACTACCGGCGGGCGGCGAGGGACGCGGTGCACTTCGCCTCGCTGGTCGACCGGTGGTGGCAGAACCTGCGCCGGGTCGTCGGCTGGGATGTGCAGTACTTCGCCACTGTCGAACCGCAGAAGCGAGCGGCGCCGCACCTTCATGCGGCAGTCCGCGGTTCGATCCCGCACGAGACCATCCGGCTCGTCACGGCGGCCACCTACCACCAGGTGTGGTGGCCCAACCACGACGAACGGCTCTACGGCGGTGACCACCTGCCGGTCTGGGATGCACGGGCGGAAGCGTTCGTCGACCCGGACACGCGTGAGCCGCTGACGGCTTGGGCCGATGCGGTCGAGGCCGTGGAGGAACCGGCGCACGTGGTGACCTTCGGCCGGCAGGTGCACTCCAAGGGCATCCTCGGCGGCTCGGAAGAGGCCGGACGCCACATCGGCTACCTGACCAAGTACCTCACGAAGTCCATCGGTGAGGTGGTCGAGCAGTCCACCGACCGGCAGCGCAGGCACGCCGACCGTCTGGCGGACGAGCTGGCCGTGACGCCTTGCTCTGACCGCTGCCCGGTGTGGCTGCTCTACGGCGTCCAGCCGCGCGGCGTCGGCTCCCGGACCACTCCAGGGCACTGCAAGGGGCGGGCACATCGGCGGACCACGCTCGGCCTGCCGGGTCGGCGGGTGCTGGTGTCGCGGAAGTGGTCGGGCAAGACGCTGACCGACCACCGGGCCGACCGGAAGCGGTTCGTCATCGAGGCCCTGAAGGCCGTGGGCATCGAGAAGCCGGAACCCGACACGTCCCAGCTCGTCTGGCACAAGGTCCGGCCCGGTGACCCCAACGTGCCACCACGGGCGCACCTGCTCATGCACGCCATCGCCCAGCGCGTGACCTGGAAGGCCGAGTACGACCGGGCCTTGCTGGCTGCCAGCGGTGCACCGCCCGATCTTTCGGCAGTTCCACAAGCGGCCTGAGACGTGGGGAGGGGGACGGCAATGAGCGGGAACGAATTCGACCGGCTGTGGGGCGTTGACGATCTCTCAGCCTTCCTCGGCGTGCCGGTGCACACCATTCGTGGCTGGCGCAGCAAGAACTACGGGCCTCCGGCTCGGAAGGTCGGCAAACACCTGCGGTGGGACCCGGCCAAGGTCCGCGAGTGGTTCGAGGGCCTGGACCTCGACGCGGCCTAGAAGTTTCGGCAATTCGACACACGGGAGAGGTGTGCCATGGGGCATGTCCAAGATCGCTGGTGGAAGGAGGTCAAGGACCCGGTGACGGAGCAGGTCACCAGGATCAAGACCTCGCTGTACGGCGTCGGCCTGCGGTACAAGGTGCGGTACGTCGACCCGGACGGCGTCGAGCGGTCCAAGAGCTTTCCGGACCGCCAGAAGAAGAAAGCCGAAGACTTCCTGATCGAAATGGAGTCGGACAAGCGCGAGGGGAAGTACATCGACCCCAACGCGGGAAAGGTGCCGTTCAAAGCGCAGGCGGAGAGCTGGCTGAAGGGTTATTCGGCGGACGCGGCCACCAGGCAGACGATCGAGAGTCGGCTCCGCAGTCAGGTGTACCCGTTCTTCGGGCACCGCCAGGTCGGCGCGATCACTCCCCAGCTCGTCCGGGACTGGCTGGGCGACATGCAGGAGAAGGGCCTTGGGTCGACCTATCAGGCCGTGCTGTTCGAGACGCTGTCCTCGATCATGAACTCGGCCGTGGACGACAGGCGCATCCACCGCAACCCGTGCAAGGTCAACAGCATCAAGCGGCCTCAGCGGTCGTCACGCAAGGTCGTGCCCTGGGCGGAATCGCGGGTCCACAAGCTTCAGATGGTCCTGGACCCGCGCTTCAAGATCACGGCTCCGCTCGGCGCTGGCTGTGGTCTGCGGCAGGGCGAGATCCTGGCGTTCTCGCCGGACGACATCGACCGGGACGCCATGGTGATCAACGTCCAGCGACAGGTCAGGATGATCAATCGCGCGTTGGTGTTCTCGCTTCCCAAGCGGAACAAGACGCGCCAGGTGCCCTTGTCGAGAGGCGTCCTGGCGGCCGTTGACGCCTACCTGGAGATGTTCCCGCCAACGTCGGTGACGCTGCCCTGGGACCGGCCCAACGGTGACCCGGTGACGGTCGACCTGCTCATGGTCCGTGACGACGGCAAGCCGTGGAACGGCGACCTGTTCAACAAGGTCGTGTGGGTGCCCGCGTTCAAGCAGGCCGGACTGACCTACGCCAAGCGACAGGACGGGATGCACGCCATGCGGCACCTGTACGCGTCCGTCCTCCTGGCACAGGGCGTCTCCATCAAGGAGTTGGCCGAGTACCTGGGCCACGCGGACCCCGGCTTCACGCTCCGCACTTACACGCACCTGATGCCGTCCAGCCACGAGCGCGCCCGGAAAGCAGTGGACGGGGTCTTCCGCGTCCCGAAGACCCCGTCCACCTCCCAGACGGCCTGATGACGGCCTGGGGAGATCAACTCACTTGATGTGCATGCCGGAAATGGCCCTGGCCACCACCAGTCGCTGGATCTCCGACGTCCCCTCGAAGATGGTGAAGATCTTGGCGTCACGGTGCATCCGCTCGACCGGGTGCTCGCGCGTGTAACCGGCCCCGCCCAGGATGTGGATCGCACGTTCCGTCGCCCACACGGACACCTCGCCCGCCTTGAGCTTCGACATCGACCCCTCGCCCGCCGTGAACGGGACGTTGTTGCGACCCATCCAGGCCGCCCGCCACACCAGCAGCCGCGCGGCGTCGATCTCCATCTTCATGTTCGCCAGGTCGAACGCGATGGACTGGTTCTCGATGATCTTCCGGCCGAACGCCGACCGGTCCTTCGCGTACTCCAGCGAGTACTCGTAAGCCGCACGCGCGACGCCCACCGCCATCGCGCCCACGGTCGGCCGGGTCGTCTCGAACGTCGCCATCGCCGCCTGACCACCGGCCTTCTGCCCCTCACGGGCACGCGCCAGCCGAGCGTCCAGCTTCTCCTTGCCGCCCAGCAGGCACCGGCCGGGCACGCGGACGTCGTCCAGGAACACGTCCGCCGTGTGCGACGCCCGCATCCCGTGCTTGCGGATCTTCCCCGGCGACGACAGCCCGCGCGTGCCCGGCGGCACGACGAAGCCCGCTTGGCCGCGCGCTCCCAGAGCCGGGTCCACGACCGCGGTCACGACGTGCACGTTGGCGATCCCGCCGTTGGTCGCCCACGCCTTCTGCCCGTTGAGCACCCACTCGTCGGTGGCCTCGTCGTACACGGCCCGCGTCCGGTACCCGGCCACGTCGGAGCCCGCCTGCGGCTCGGACGCGCAGAACGCCGCCAGCTTCGGGTCGTCCTCCGTGCCGAAGCACTCGGGCACCCACTCGGCCAGCTGCTCGGGCTCGCCGGACGCGAAGATCCCCGCCGCCGCCAACCCGGTGCCCATCAACGCCAACGCGATGCCGGCGTCACCCCAGAACAGCTCCTCGGTCGCGATCGGCAGCGACAAGCCGATGGGGTCGGCGAACCAGGTGGCCAGCGACTCGAACCCGTACAGGCCGATCTTCGCCGCCTCCTGGATCACCGGCCACGGCGTCTCCTCGCGCTCGTCCCACTCCGACGCCGCGGGCCGGATCACGTCCTTCGCGAAGCCGTGGACCCACTCGCGCAGGTCAACCTGGTCTTCGTTGAGCTCCAGCGAAAAACCGCCCATGGTCCCCTCACGCCTTCGGAATGTTGAACAAGCTCATGAACCCGGCCGCGAAGCCCAGGTCGCCCTTGACCTTCAGCTTGCCGGTCATGAACAGCACCGGGGCCGACGCGTTGCCGGTCGCGAGCTTCAGGAACTCCACCGGTCCCAACGTGACAACGGCCCTGGGGTCACGGGTCTGCTCCTTGTTGATCGTGCACTCGGCGTTCTCGATGATCACCTCGTACACGTCGTCGCCGTCGGACCCGCCGGTCAGCCGGAAGTGCACGACGGCGCGCGTGGCGCCCGCGCGTTCGCTGCGGAAGTGCGCCTCCATGCGGCGGAACACCTCGTCCAGCACGCGTTCGCGCAGGCCCGGCCGCGACGTCACGGCCTCGATCTGGTCCTTGGACGCGCGCGAGATGATCCGCGCGAAGTTCTGCGGGTCCATCTTGGCCAGGTCGAGGTCGGCCCCGCCGTCGGCCAGCGCGCCCAGCGCGTCGAGCAGGTCCGCGAACTCGTCCCGGCCGAGCTTCTTCGGGTCGATGCCGCGCGCGATGACGTCGATGTCGACGTCCTTGAGCGCCGGGTCGCCCGGGTCGACCTGCTTGAGCGTTGAGATCAGCTCCTGCGGGCTGAGCTTCGCGATCGCCTCGGTGGTGAGGTCGATGGTCATGTGTGACACCTCCGCTACCTACTGGCAGGTAAGCCTACTGGCGAGTAGGTAAGGCGGCAAGGGGCGCGGAGTAATCTTGTCCCAGCCATCCAGGGGGTGCGATGCACGCAGAGCAACCGGTTCGCCCGGGCCGGGCCAAGAGACTGCCACGCGCGGTGCGCGAGCGGCAGATCATGGACGCGGCGGTGGACGTCTTCTCGCGCTTGGGGTTCCACGCCGCGTCCATGGACGAGATCTCCGAGGTCGCGGGCATCTCCAAACCGATGCTGTACGCCTACTTGGGGTCCAAGGAGGAGCTGTTCGCCACGTGCATCCGCCGTGAGGCGACCCGGATGATGGAGGCGATCGCGAACGGCGTCGAGGCCGAGGAGCCGCCGGACGTCCAGCTGTGGAGCGGGTTGCGGGCGTTCTTCGGGTTCGTCGGCGAGAACCGCGCGAGCTGGCAGGTCCTGCACCGGCAGGCGTCCTCGCAGGGCGGTCCGTTCGCCGAGGAGCTGGCCGACATGCGCGGCCGGGCGATCAGCCTGGTGGCGGCGCTGCTGGTGCACTCGTCGGACTTCACCAACGTGCCGCGGGCGGGCGACAAGGAGGCCGAGTCGCTGGCCGCGGCACTGGTCGGCGCGGGCGAGTCGCTGGCCGACTGGTGGCTCGACAACCCCGAGGAGCCGGCCGGCGTCGTCGCCGCCCGGCTCATGAACCTGGTGTGGATGGGTTTCGGGGACCTGGTGGCGGGCGACGTGTGGCACCCGCCGTCACGGCGGTCCGGCCCGGGACCGGAGGGCGACGCCTAGGCCAGCGCGCCCTTGAGCACGGCCACCGCCTGGCTGATCGCGGCTTCGGCGGCGTGGGTCTCGCGCAGCGCGTTGAGCATCACGAAGTCGTGGATCACGCCCTGGTAGCGCACCGCGGTCACCGGCACGCCCGCTTCGCGCAGCTTGTTCGCGTACGCCTCGCCCTCGTCGCGCAGCACGTCGGCCTCGGCGGTGATCACCAGCGCCGGCGGCAGGCCGGTGAGCTGCTCGACCGTGGCCCGCAGCGGTGACGCGGTGATCTCCGCGCGCTGCGCCTCGGACGTCGTGTACTGGTCCCAGAACCACTGCATCGCGTCCCGGCGCAGGAAGTAGCCCTCGGCGAACTCGCGGTACGACGGCGTGTCGAACGACGCGTCCGTCACCGGGTAGAACAGCACCTGCTGCTTGAACGCCACGTCACCGCGCTCCTTGGCCAGCAGCGTCAGCGCCGCCGACATGTTCCCGCCGACCGAGTCGCCTGCCACGGCCAGGCGCGACGCGTCGAGCCCGCGCGCCGCGCCTTCGGCGACGATCCACCGCGCGACCGCGTAGCTCTCCTCCAGCGCCACGGGGTAGTGCGCCTCGGGCGAGAGGCTGTAGTCGGGGAACACCACGGCCGCGCCCGCGCCGACGGCCAGCTCGCGCACCAGCCGGTCGTGCGTCTTCGCGTTGCCGAACACCCAGCCGGCGCCGTGGACGTAGAGGACGACGGGCAGCGTGCCGGTGGCGCCCGCCGGCCGGACGATCCGGACGGGCACCTCGCCGACGGTCACCCACTCCTCGTCCACCTCGGGCTTGAACACCTCGCCGGCCTGCACGCCGTCCACGGCCTGCCGGCCCTCCACCGGGCCGAGGTCGAACAGGTACGGCGGGTTGGCGGTCGCGGCGGCGAACTCGGCGGCGGCCGGCTCCAGGACGGTCATCTCGGGCTCCTCGATGTCGTGCGGTCGAACCTGACAACACGAAACATAGCCCGCGATTACATCGTGCACAATCTAAATGGGTGCAGGTGTATCGTGGTCTCGATCACAAGTGGAGGGACGACGGACATGCGGGACTTCAGCCTGGAGCTGGACGACCAGCTCTGCTTCGCGCTCTACGCGGCTTCGCGGGCCGTCACCGCGCGGTACCGGCCGCTGCTGGACGACCTCGGCCTGACCTACCCGCAGTACCTGGTGCTGCTGGTGCTGTGGGAACGCGGTCCGGTGCCGGTCAAGGACGTCGCCGCCGCGCTCCAGCTCGACTACGGCACGCTGTCCCCGCTGCTCAAGCGCTTGGAGGCGGCGGGCCTGATCCGCCGCGAACGCCGCCCGGACGACGAGCGCTCGGTCCGGCTCGTGCTCACCGAGGAGGGCGACGAGCTGCGTGAACGCGCCAAGGACGTGCCGCCCGCGATGGGCGAGGCGATGAACCTGGGCGAGGAGGACACCGCCCGGCTGCGCGTCCTCCTGCGCACGCTGGCCGACAACGTCAGCCGCTGATCGCGCCTTCCAGGTGCGGCCGACTCGACCACAGCGCGAACCGCCACCCGTCACCGGTGGGCGCGGAGGAGAAGTCGACCTCGCCCGGCAGCAGGACCGGCGCCTTGAACCGCACGTCGACCTCGTACGCGTCGGGCAGCCGTCCTTCGAACGCGGCCACGCACCGCGCCTTCGACCACATCCCGTGCGCGATGGCCCGGGGGAAGCCGAACGCCTTGGCGGTCACCGGGTGCAGGTGGATCGGGTTGCGGTCGCCGGACGCGTCCGCGTACCGCCGGCCGAGGTCGCCCGGCAGCCGCCACCGGGCCGTCGGCGCGGGCGGTTCGGCGCGCGACGCCTGCTCCTTCGCCGCGCCGCCCTCCCGCCGCAGGTAGGTCGACACGTCGACCCACACCTCTTCGCCGTCCACCGACACCGTGGTCACCACGTCGAACTGCCGCCCGCGCTCGTGCGGCCGCAGGTCCGCCAACGCCACGTGCAGCGACAGCGGCTCGGACACCCGCAACGGCCGGTGCTGCCGGATCCGGTTGGCCACGTGCACCAGGCCGGGCAGCGGGAACGGGAAGCCGGGCCCGGTCATCAGCCTGATCTGAGACTCGAAGCCGAGCACGTGCGGGTAGGTGATCGGCAGCTCGTCGCGCACGCCGAACCCGCACACCTTGGCGTACCGGGCCAGGTGCTCGGGGTCGACGGTCACCTCGACGTCCAGGGACGACCGCGGCAGCTCGTCGCCCCGCCGGGTGAACCCGGTCAGCGCGGCCTTGGCGTAGAGCAGGGTCAGGTTCGCCATCACGCCCCCAGCAGGCTCTGCCCGCACACGCGCACGACGTTGCCGTTCACCCCGGCCGACGCCGGGTGCGCGAACCACGCGATGGCCTCGGCGACGTCCACCGGCAGGCCGCCCTGCGACAGGCTGTTCATCCGCCGGCCCGCCTCGCGGATGACCAGCGGCACCGCGGCCGTCATCCTGGTCTCGATGAAGCCGGGCGCGACCGCGTTCACCGTGGCCCGGCCCGCGACCTGCCGCGACAGGGAGTCGACCATGCCGATCACCCCCGCCTTGGTGGTGGCGTAGTTGGTCTGGCCGACGTTGCCGGCGATGCCCGCGATGGACGACACGCCGACGATCCGCCCGTTGGGTCGCACCGCGTCGGCGGCGAGCAGCGCCTCGTTGACCCGCACCTGCGACGCCAGGTTCACCGCGACCACCGAGTCCCACCGGCCCGCGTCCATCCGCCCGAGCGTGCGGTCACGCGTGATGCCCGCGTTGTGCACGACGACGTCCACGCCGCCGTGCCGCCGCACGAGGTGCTCGACGATCCGCGCGGGCGCGTCCGGCGCGGTGATGTCGAGCTGGAGCGTGGTGCCGCCGACCCGGTTGGCCACCGCGGACAGCTCGTCGCCCTGCGCGGGCACGTCCAGGCACACCACGGTCGCGCCGTCCCGGCCCAGCACCTCGGCGATCGCCGCGCCGATACCGCGTGCCGCGCCCGTGACCAGCGCGACCTTCCCGGCCAGCGGCCGGTCCCAGTCGGCGGGGACCTCGACGTCGGCCGGCCCGATCCGCACCACCTGCCCGGACACGTACGCCGACCGGCCCGACAGCAGGAACCGCACGGTCGACTCGATCGCGCCCTCGCCGCCGGGCTCGACGTACACCAGCTGGGCCGTGCCGCCGCGCTTGAGCTCCTTGCCGACGCTGCGCGTGAAGCCTTCCAGCGCGCGCTGCGCGATCGGGGACTCGGCCCGCTCCGGCGGCGTGCCGAAGACGACCACCCGGCCGCACGGGCCGAGGGACCGGATCACCGGGTGGAAGAACTCGTGCAGCTCGCGCAGCCGCTCGACCGAGTCGATGCCGGACGCGTCGAACACCAGCGCGCCGTACCGCCCGTCGTGCCCCGGGTCGTCGAGGTCGAGGCCCGCGGACTTCACCGCCGCGCGCACGGCGTCGGCCAGCCGACCGCCACCGCCGATCAGCACGGGCCCGGCCAGCGGTGGCTCGTCGGGCGAGTGGCGGCGCAGCGGGTGGGGATCGGGCAGGCCGAGCTTGCCCACGACGAACCGCCCGAGGCCGGACCTGGCGAACGACTGGTAACGATCCATGGGGACATCACACTCCCTACTCGCTAGTAAGTCTACTGATGAGTAGGTAACATTGCCCACGAAGTGCCCACGCCCACCACTCTGGAGGACGCCATGGCCCGCGTAGCCATCCTCGGCGGCAACCGCATCCCGTTCGCCCGGTCCAACGGCCCCTACGCCACGGCGTCGAACCAGGACATGCTCACCGCCACCCTGGACGGCCTGGTCAGCAGGTTCGGGCTGCAGGGCGAACGGCTCGGCGAGGTGGTCGCGGGCGCGGTGCTCAAGCACAGCCGCGACTTCAACCTGGTCCGCGAGGCCGTGCTGGGCAGCAGGCTGTCCGCCGAGACGCCCGCCTACGACGTGCAGCAGGCGTGCGGGACCGGGTTGCAGGCCGTGATCGCGGTGGCGAACAAGATCGCGCTCGGGCAGATCGAGGTCGGCGTGGCCGGCGGCGTGGACACCACCAGCGACGCGCCGATCGGCGTGAACGAGGACCTTCGGGGCGTACTGCTGGAGTTCAACCGGGCGCGGAGCGCCGGCGCGAAGCTCAAGGCGGCGCTGAAGCTGCGGCCCAGGCACGTGGTGCCGGACGTGCCGCGCAACGGCGAGCCGCGCACCGGTCTGTCCATGGGCGAGCACGCGGCGATCACCGCCCGCGAGTGGGGCATCGCGCGCGAGGAGCAGGACGAACTGGCCGCCGCCAGCCACCGCAACCTCGCCGCCGCCTACGACCGCGGGTTCTTCGACGACCTGGTCACGCCGCACCTCGGCCTGACCAGGGACCAGAACCTGCGGCCGGACTCGTCGGTGGAGAAGCTGGCGAAGCTCAAGCCGGTGTTCGGCCGCGGCGAGGGCGCGACCATGACGGCGGGCAACTCCACGCCGCTCAGCGACGGCGCGTCGGCCGTGCTGCTGGCGTCGGAGGAGTGGGCGGCGGCGCGGAACCTGCCGGTGCTCGCCTACCTGACGTTCACCGAGACGGCGGCGGTCGACTACGTGCACGGCGGGGAGGGCCTGCTGATGGCGCCCGCGTACGCGGTGCCGCGGATGCTGGCGCGGGCCGGGCTGTCGTTGCAGGACTTCGACTTCTACGAGATCCACGAGGCGTTCGCGTCGCAGGTGCTGGCGACGTTGAAGGCGTGGGAGGACGCGGACTTCGCCAAGGGCAGGCTCGGGCTGGACGCGCCGCTCGGCCCGATCGACCGGTCGAAGCTGAACGTCAACGGCTCGTCGCTGGCCGCCGGGCACCCGTTCGCCGCCACCGGCGCGCGGATCGTGGCCACGCTGGCGAAGCTCTTGGCGGAGCGAGGCTCGGGTCGCGGGCTGATCTCGATCTGCGCGGCGGGTGGTCAGGGCGTTACGGCGATCGTGGAGCGGTAGGCCCGATATTAGGCCGAACGGGTGTTATTGGTAACACAACGCGTTCTCGTTCCGTTTCCAATGCATGAACCACTCACGGCTCTTCGCCGCAGTCGTGCTGGTGGCGGCGTCTTGTGCTGCCTGCGGGGAGAGCTCCCGCGAAGCCACCACCTTGCGCATCGGGGTGACCGCGTCGGCCAACGAGCCCCGCGTCCAGCTCACCAGGACGGTCGTCGACCGGCTGTCGGAGGCCGTCGACCAGGGCGCGACCAGGGTCGTCGTGTACCGGCAGGGCGACAGTTCGGGCAGCGCGTACTCGGACGAGGACTTCACCATCCGAGACGGCAACGACATCGAGAGCGACGCGTCGCTGCGCGAGCTCGGCTTCGAGCAGAACATGACCCGGCTGGCCGGTCAGCTCAGCGGCCTCGGCGGCACCAGCACCGACCTCGACCCGCTGTCCGTGCTGGCGGACATGGCGTCGGCGGACGGGCCGGCGGTGCTCGTGCTGCACAGCAGCGGGTTGCAGACCACCGACCCGCTCGACCTGACGCGGCTCGGGCTGGACTTCGACGTCGCGGCCGTGGTGGCGTCGGTGCCGGACGACGCCCTGCCCGAGCTGACCGGCAAGGACGTGATCTTCTCCGGGCTCGGCCAGGTGGTCGGCGACCAGCCGCAGCTGCCGCCGGGCGCGAAGGAGGCGCTGGTCCAGCTGTGGCTCGGGGTCTGCGCGAAGTTCGGCGCGAACAGCTGCACGCACGACACCGAGCCGGTGCCCGGCGGCGCGTCGATCGGCCGGGCCGAGGTGCCGGTCGTGGACCTCGGCCAGGTCGTGCACCAGGACGCGTTGGTGCACCTGCCGAGCTCCGTGCTGTTCAAGGCCGGGAGCGACGAGCTCGCGCCGGGCGCGCGCGAGGCGTTGGCCGAGGTGGCGAAGAAGTTCGACGGCCGCACCACCGCGCGGGTCATCGCCCGCACGGCCAGCTCGGCGTCGGCCGAGGCGGCGGCCGACCTGACCCGGCGACGTGCCCAGCGGGTGGTGTCGGCGCTGGTGGAGCTCGGCGTGAGCCGGGCGGCGTTCACGGAGGTGCTCGGCGCGGGCTTCACCTCGCCGCTGGCCGTCGACCTCGACAACGCGGGCGACCTGATCCCCGACGCCGCCGCCCGCAACCGCTCGGTCGTGGTCGAGCTGTCCCAACCGAAATCGAGCAGCTGACCCGCGTGTCCCACGTTCGGGCCCCCGGGTCGAACGCTCGGGGCACGTCGGGCGTCAGTCGAGGAGCGTCCACGCGGCCGTGCAGCGGACCGTGACCACGATCTGCTGCGCCTCGAGGTTGAGCTGGTCCATCTGCGGCGGCACGCCCGGCGCGCCGCCGTAACCGGCCGCCATCATCCGGTGCGACTCGGCGGCCCACGTCTCGGCGTCGCCGTCGGTCAGCCGGTGCAGCGGCCCCAGCCGCGCGCCGAGGGCCTCGGCATAGCCCTCGGCACGCCGGCGCGCGTCGCGCACGGCCTCGCGCTGCGCCTCGCGGACGGCGTCCACGTCGTCCTTGAGCTGCCACGTCGGCCCGTGCAACCACGTCGGCTCGGCGGTCACGAGCGCGCCGAGCAGACCGTCGAGCCCGGCCACGTCGTCGATCCGCACCACGTAGTTCTGCGTGGCACGGCTGCCCGAACGGCGCTTGCCGTCCCAGTTGTCGTGCACGTTGAGCTGCCGCGACCGCACCTCGACGCCCGGCCGTCCGAGCGCGGGCTCCACCCCGGCGATCCGCGCGGTCAGCAGCTCCACCGCCTCGTTGCGCGTCGACCCCTGCGTCTCGAAGCTCGCGTGCACCTCGGCGCGGTCGGCGGTCCGCTCGACCTTGCCGACGCCCTTCGTCACCACCTCAGCCATGGCACGACGCTACCGTCCATCCCGTTCGATAGCGCTATATAGCTCAAACACTAGATTCACGAATACCAGACGACACGGCTTGAGTATTGGATCGGCTCTAGACACCTCGATACCTTCCGAGGATGGACCCGGTGCGCAACCCGTTCGCCCCCGGCGCGGGCCAGCGGCCGCCCGAGCTGGCGGGGCGCGACAAGGAGCTGGGCGCGTTCGAGGTCGTGCTCGAACGGGTCGCGCGCGGCCGGCCGGAACGCAGCCTCGTGCTCACCGGTCTGCGCGGCGTCGGCAAGACCGTGCTGCTGGGCGAGCTGCGGTCGATGGCGCTCAAGCGCGGCTGGGGCGCCGGGAAGATCGAGGCACGGCCCGAGGCCGGGCTGCGCCGCCCCCTGTCGGCCGCGTTGCACCGGGCGATCCGCGACCTGGCCGTGCGGCACCGCGCGCCGGACCGGGTGGAGTCGGTGCTCGGGGTGCTCAAGGCGTTCGCGCTGCGGTCCAACCCCGAGGACGCGAAGCTGCGCGACCGGTGGCAGCCGGGCATCGACGTGCCCGCGGCGGTCGGCCGGGCGGACTCCGGTGACATCGAGATCGACCTGGTCGAGCTGTTCACCGAGGTCGCGGAGCTGGCGCAGGACGTGGGCACGGGCGTCGCCCTGCTGATCGACGAGATGCAGGACGTGCCGGCGGACGACATCTCGGCGCTGTGCGCGGCGTGCCACGAGCTGTCGCAGTCGGGCGCGCCGCTGGTCGTGGTCGGCGCCGGGCTGCCGCACCTGCCCGCCGTGCTGTCGGCGTCGAAGTCGTACTCGGAGCGCCTGTTCCGGTACGTGCGGATCGACCGGCTCAGCCGCGAGGACGCCGACCGCGCCGTGCTCGCGCCGGTGGACCGCGAGGAGGCGGGCATCGAGCCGGAGGCGCTGGACGCGCTGTTCGACGCCTCGGGCGGCTACCCGTACTTCATCCAGGCCTACGGCAAGGCGGCGTGGGACGCGGCGCCGGCCGACCCGATCACCGCGGTGGACGTCTCGGTGGCCGCGCCGGAGGCGGACGCCGAGCTGGCGGTCGGGTTCTTCGGGTCGCGCTACGAGCGGGCGACGCCGGCCGAGCGGGAGTACCTGCGGGCGATGGCGGAGCTGACCGACGGCAAGGACGCGGGCGTGAACACCGCGCAGGTGGCCGACCACCTGGGCCGCAAGCCGTCGTCGCTGTCGCCCGCCCGGGACAGCCTGATCAAGAAGGGGCTCGTGTACTCGGCCGAACGCGGGCAGATCGCGTTCACCGTGCCCCACTTCGGCCGGTTCCTGCTCGGCCGCGAGGACTGACTCGCCCCTGACCTGGGGTTATTCGTTGGCTTCGGTCGCATTGGGTGATCTGGCGCGCACGCTAGAGAGTGGGTCGACCCATATCCGGTCCAGCAGGTGTACTCCAGGCGAATCGTCGGGGGTCACGGCGTTACGGCCGATGATTCGTCGGTATGTGCGGCACCTCACCGGATAATCGGGTGCTTTCGCGCGCCCGAGGGTGCATACTTGAGGCACACACCGAGAGAGAACCTTTGAGAGGGATGAACCCCCGATGAACTTCACTGCGAAGCTCCGCGCTCGTCGTGTCGAGGCTCGCAACCGCAAGGCCGTCGCCCGTGCGATCGACATGGCGCCCACTCCGGCCATGCGTCACGAGCTGATGGCGATCGCTCAGGCTCAGGTGACGACCCTCCGCTAGGAGGGACCTTCCTCCGGCGCGCGTGACGACCACCCGATCGACACCGGGTGTGCCGCCCCGTCGTCCGCGTGCTGGTGAAGGGGGAATGACGAAGCCCTGCCGCACCTCCCGCGCGGCAGGGCTTCGTCCTGTAACAATGTGATCCCTGTCACACCCGATAGGGGATGTAACGGACCACGATCGTGTATCGATGTTCCAGATGACCCCGCGGTGCTGTCGGACCCCCGACCTGGCAGCACCGCGGGGTTTCCCATGCCCGGCTACTTGGCCGTGGCCGAGCCGTTCCAGGTGTCGTCCGTCGTCCTGCGGGCGCGCCTGATCATCACAATGTCCCCCTGCGTGTTCATGTCTGTCCCCCAATGGACCACTCCATGGTGCCATCGGGGTACGACAGTTTCATGAGGGTTTGCTGAGAGCATGGGTCGATGACGCACCCGCTCCTGGTCGTGGACGCGGCCAACGTCGTCGGCTCCGTCCCGGACGGCTGGTGGCGCGACCGCGCCGGCGCCGCCGCCCGCCTGCGCGACGACCTCGTCGACGTGGCCGGGCAGGGCCTGCCGGAGCTGCCCGGTCCGCTGGACGTCGTCCTCGTGGTCGAGGGCAAGGCGCGGCACGTCGAGCCGGTGCCCGGGGTCCGCGTCGTCTCCGCCCCCGGCTCCGGTGACGACGCGATCGTGGACCTGGTCCGCGCCAACCCACCCGACCGCCCGTGCACGGTGATCACCGCCGACCGCGCCCTCCGCCACCGCGTAACGGCCCTGGGTGCCACCGTCCTCGGCCCCCGCACGGTCCGCCGACCCGGCTAGCGCAGCCCTGATCCCACCAGGGCCGTCCCACTGGTGGTACGGCTCGACTTCCGGTCGTTTCTGCTGCCAGTGAGGTCGACTTTCCAAGCCGCGGTCAGGGCTTGCGGTAGACCTCGCGGCGATGTGCCACCCGCACGACCGTCACCAGTACCTTCACGTCTTCGACCTGGTAGACGACCCGGTAGGCGCCGATCCTGATCCGCATGACACCGGCGGGTTGGCCGACCAGCGCGCGAGACCCGGGCGGGCGTGGGTCATCGGCCAGCGCGGTCACCGACAGAACCACCTTGCGGCCCGTCTGCCGGTCGAGCTTGCGGAGTTCCCTGAGGGCAGCGGTGGTCCACTCGATTTCGTACGCCACGGTTCAGGCGAGATCGAACTCGGCGAGCACCTCGTGGTGCGGGACGCGTGGTCCGGCGGAGGCCAGCGCCGCTCGTGCGGCGGCGAGGTCGGCCTCGTCCTCGGCGGCTTCGAGCCGGTGGAGATCATCCATCGAGATCACTGCGGCCACGGGCTTGCCGTGCCGCGTCAGCACGGCTCGTTCGGCGGCGTGCTCAACCCGGGAGACGAGGTCACCCAGGTGATCCCGCGCTTCACTGATCGGCACCTCGCGCATACCCCGAATTGTACAGACGGTAAGGTTTGTACAAAACGGGGATCTGCTGGGCGATGTGCGGGCCGGGTCTGTTGCGGGCTTGCCCCCTCACGTGCGGGCTCTCACATCGTGGGCGGCGAAATACAGGCGCGTGGTACTCGTGTTCACTTCGGGCGTGACGACCGCACAACGACGCCGCGCCCGTGTCCGCGCCCCCGAACTGGTGGGCCGCGGTTGGCTCAACACGGGTGGGCGGGACATCCGGCTGGCCGACCTGCGCGGCAAGGTGGTGCTGCTCGACTTCTGGTCGTTCTGCTGCATCAACTGCCTGCACGTCCTCGACGAGCTGCGCCCGCTCGAAGCCGAGTTCGCCGACGTCCTGGTCACCGTCGGCGTGCACTCGCCCAAGTTCGTCCACGAGGCGGAGCCCGCCGCGCTCGAGGCGGCCGTCGAGCGGTACGGGGTGGAGCACCCCGTGCTGGACGACCCCGAGCTCACGACCTGGCAGAACTACGCCGTGAAGGCGTGGCCCACGCTCGTGCTGGTGGACCCCGAGGGCTACGTCGTGCACGTCGCCTCCGGCGAGGGCCACCTCGACGCGCTGCGCCAGATCGTGTCCGAGCTCGTCGCCGAGCACGACGCCAAGGGCACCCTGCACCGCGGCGACGGCCCGTACGTCGCGCCGCCGCCCCGCGGGACCGAGCTCCGCTTCCCCGCGAAAGCCGTCCTGACCCCGAACGACACCCTCCTGGTCAGCGACTCCGCGCACCACGGCCTGGTCGAGCTCGAACTCGACGGCGAGACCGTGATCAGGCGCATCGGCACCGGTGAGCGCGGTCGCCGCGACGGCCTCGAACCCACCTTCTCCGAACCGGCGGGCATCGCGCTGCTGCCCGACGACGTCGCCGCCGAGGTCGGCTACCACGCGGTCGTCGCCGACACGGTCAACCACCTGCTGCGCGGCGTCGACCTCGTCACCGGCGAGGTCACCACCGTCGCGGGCACCGGCGAGCAGTGGCGCGACGGCGACACCGACGGCCCGGCCGACGCGATCGACCTCACCAGCCCGTGGGACGTCGCCTGGTGGGAGCCCGCGGGCGGGGTGGTCGTAGCCATGGCGGGCAACCACACGCTCGGCCTGTTCGAGCCGCGGGAGCGCCGCGTCGAACGCCTCGCCGGCACCACCGTGGAAGGCCTGCACGACGGCCCGGCGGCGGAGGCGTTCTTCGCCCAGACCTCGGGCCTGGCCGCCGACGGCGACCGGCTCTGGCTGGTCGACTCGGAGACCTCCGCGCTGCGCCGGCTGGACGCCGACCGCACCGTGCACACGGTCATCGGCAAGGGCCTGTTCGACTTCGGCCACCGCGACGGCCCGGCCGACCAGGCGCTGCTCCAGCACCCGCTCGGCGTCACCCTGCTGCCCGGCGGCCAGGTCGCCATCGCCGACACCTACAACGGCGCCATCCGCCGCTACGACCCGTCGACCGGCGAGGTGTCCACCCTGGCCACGGACGTCGCCGAGCCGTCCGACGCGGTCCTGGTCGACGGTGAGCTGGTCGTCGTCGCCTCCGCCGCCCACCGCCTGGAGCGCCCGGTCGCGCCCGGCGCGAAGCTGGTCAGCGGCGAGGCGCACCAGGTGCGCAGGCCGCCGTCGGTGATCGCGTCGGGCGAGGTCGAGGTCGCCGTCGTGTTCACCCCGCCGACCGGCCAGAAGCTGGACGACCGGTTCGGCCCGTCCACCCGCCTGGAGATCACCAGCTCGCCCCCCGGGCTGCTGGTGGAGGGCGCGGGCGTCGGCACGGACCTGGTCCGCTCGCTGCGCGTGGCGGAGGGGTTCGCCGAAGGCGTCCTGCACGTCGTCGCCCAGGCCGCGAGCTGCACGGACGACCCGGCCGTCGAGCACCCCGTGTGCAAACTGGCCCGCCAGGACTGGGGCGTCCCGATCCGCGTGGTAAAGGACGGGCCCCGGCGGCTACCCCTGATGATGGGTGGCCTCGACGAAGGCATCTAGACTCTGCCGGTGCCCGATGTCAAGCTCGAGATCCAGATGCTGCACGACCGCGTGATGGTGCGGATCTCGCCGGAGGACGGCGAACGCCGCAGCAGCGGCGGCATCGTGATCCCGGCGACCGCCCAGATGGCCAAGCGCCTGGCCTGGGGAGACGTGCTCGGGGTCGGCACGAACGTGCGGCACGTCAAGGTCGGCGACCGGGTGCTGTTCAACCCGGAGGACCAGTTCGAGGTCGAGGTGCAGGGCAGCACCTACCTCGTCATGAGGGAACGGGACGTGCACGCGACCGCGACCGAGCGGACGGACCACGGGACCGGGCTTTACCTGTGACCAGTGCGGTGAAACCTGTGAGCCACCTGAAACGTGATCGACGCGTGACGGCGTTCGGGTAAGCAGTCCCAGGACCTTGCGAGAGGCAAGAGGGGGAGCGGTGCCGGAGAACCAGCGACCGGAGTACGACGCTGAGCGGACCAGGGCCATGGAGCCGGTCCGCCCGTCGGGCACCGCCTCGGAGCGGACCGCCAAGATCACCGGGGGCGCGCCCCCGGAGGCGGTGTGGCCGCAGGAGGAGCCGGACACGGAACCGGACGCCTCGGCCACCGTCCGCAACGTGACGCCTCCGTCGAACGGCCACGACAACGCGACGGGCCCGTCGAGCGTCTCTCACAACGTGACGCAGCAGCACCCGACGCGCAACGCGCAGCCCACCCCGCCCCGGGGCGCGGACGCCACCCAGGCCATCACGCCGTCCGGTGACCCGACGCGCGCCCTGAACCCGCCGGCCTCCGCCGAGCGGACCCAGATGATCAACACCCCGCCCGGTGGCTTCGGCCGGCCGTCGCAGCCGTCGCCCTCGGAGGCCACCACGGTGTTCTCCGCGCCCGTGCCGCCGCCCGACCCGGAGCCGGAGGCCACCGTCTACGGCCCCGTGATGGTCGACGGCGACCCCGCGGCGGACGAGGCCGAGGCCCGCCGCAAGCGCCTGCGCAAGGGCGGCCTGATCGCCGCCGCCGTGCTCGGCGTGCTGGTCGTGCTCTACGGCCTGGACCTGGTCGTCTCGGGCGGCAACGTGCCGCGCGGCGTGACCGTGGCGGGCGTGGACGTCGGCGGCATGAGCCACCCCGAGGCCGAGCAGAAGCTGCGCGACGAGATCGGCCCCCGCCTGGCCGCGCCGGTGAAGGCGCGCGCGGGCGACGTCGAGACCACGGTCGACCCCAAGGCCGCCGGCCTGGAGCTCGACTGGACCGCCACGCTGGAGCGCGCGGGCAGCCAGCCGCTGTCCCCGATCACCCGCGTCACCTCGTTCTTCACCTCCCGCGAGGTCGGCTTCGACACGCGCAGCGACGCGGGCAAGCTGTCCGCCGCGCTGGAGGCGCTGCGCGCCGAGACCGACCACGAGCCGGCCGAGGGCGGCATCCGCTTCGAGGGCGCCACCCCGATCGCGGTCGACCCGAAGCAGGGCCAGAAGCTGGACGTGGCCGGCGCGTCGGAGCGGCTGCTCGCCGGCTGGGCCGACGGCGGCACGGTCGAGCTGCCGGTGGCCACCACCCCGGTCAAGACCACCAAGGAAGGCGTGGCGAAGGCGTTGGCCGAGGTCGCCAAGCCCGCCACCGCCCTGCCGCTGATCATCCAGGGCGAGGGCAAGGACGCGACGCTCACGCCCGAGCAGCTGGCCACCGTGCTGGTGTTCGAGCCCGCCGACGACGGCGGCCTGACCGCGAAGGTCGACAACGGCAAGGTCGTCGAGCACGCCGGTCCGCAGCTGAAGGACACGGAGAAGGAGGGCAAGGACGCCCAGATCGTGTTCGAGGGCGGCCGGCCCGTGGTGAAGGAGTCGGTCGACGGCCGCGGCATCGACTGGGACAAGTCCCTGGCCACGGCGCTCGACGTGCTCAAGCGCGACAACGAGCGCGCGATCAAGGCCGAGTACAAGCACACGCCCGCGAAGGTGACCACCGAGCAGGCGAACAAGATGGGCATCAAGGAGGTCATCGGCGAGTTCCAGACCGGTGGCTTCGTGGCCGCGTCCGGCACCAACATCCGCGTCGTGGCCGAGAAGGTCAACGGCGCGATCGTGAAGCCGGGCGAGACGTTCAGCCTCAACGGCTACACCGGTCCGCGCGGCACCGCCCAGGGCTACGTCGAGGCGGGCATCATCGAGAACGGCGTGCCCGGCAAGGCGGTCGGCGGCGGCATCTCGCAGTTCGCCACCACGCTCTACAACGCGGCCTACCACGCGGGCATGAAGGACGCGGGCCACAAGGAGCACAGCTACTGGATCTCGCGGTACCCGAAGGGGCGCGAGGCCACGGTGTTCATGGACGGCGCGGGCAACAGCCTGATCGACATCAAGTTCACCAACCCGGACGAGACCGGGGTGGCGATCCAGACGATCTGGACCCCGTCGTCGATCAAGATCGTGCTCTGGGGCACCAAGAACTACGACGTCACGGGCTCGACCAGCGCCGAGTTCAACCACACCCAGCCGCAGGAGCGCAAGGTCGACAAGCCGGACTGCCAGGCGAGCCCCGGCTCGCCGGGCTTCTCGGTGACAGACACGCGCACCATCACCGACCGCCGCACCGGCCAGTCGCGCCAGGAGAGCCGGACGGTCCGGTACGACCCGCAGTTCAAGATCGTCTGCGAACCGCCGAAGCCCGGCGGCTGACCGCGCCCGGGGTTCGTGGTGGCCACGGCGGGGTAATCACCCGATCGTGGCTACCACCGGGCAAGAAGTGCGAAGACATCCGGCCGTGCAGGCGTTCGGGCGTGCCGGGATGGTCTGTTACGGGCTCGTCCACGTGCTCCTGGCGGCGTTGACGGCGCAAGTGGTCCTCGGTGACACCGGGGAGAAGACCGACCAGAAGGGCGCGGTCGCCACCCTGGCGCAGACGTCCTTCGGCCCGGTCCTGTTGTGGGTCCTGGCGCTCGGCCTGTTCGCGTTCGCGGTGTGGCAGCTCGCCATGGCCGTGTCCGGCTACGGCTGGGTGTCGAAGAAGCGCAAGCGCGTGTACCGCAAGTGCGGCTCGGTCGGCCGCGCCATCACCGGCACGGTCATCGGCATCGCCGCGATCAACTACGCGACCGGCACGTCGCAGAAGAGCGGCACCGAGCAGTCCCAGACGTGGACGGCGCGCGTGCTGGCCCTGCCGTTCGGGCAGGTCCTGGTGGGCGCGGTGGCGTTGTTCGTGCTGGGGCTGGGCGTGATGGTGGCGCGCAAGGGCGTGAAGAAGTCGTTCGAGGACGACCTGAACATGTCCGACCTGCCCGCGGGCACGCGGGTGTGGGTGGAGCGGCTGGGCCGGATCGGCTGGATCGGCAAGGGCGCGGCGTACTTCCTGATCGGCGTGCTGGTCGCGTTCGCCGCGGTCAACGCCGACCCGTCCGAGTCGGGCGGGATGGACAAGGCGCTGCACACCCTGGCCGCGCAGCCTTACGGGGTGTTCGCCCTGGCCGTGATCGCGGTCGGCTTCCTGGGCTTCGGCGCGTACTGCTTCGCCGCCGCCAAGGCGCACAAGGGCTGATCCGGACGGCTGCGAACGCCGGAGGGCGGCACCCGCGCGGGTGCCGCCCTCCGTTGGCTCGCTCAGCTCAGAACGACGCCTCGTCCACGTCCATCAGGGCGTTGTCGGTGGCCTCGGCGATCTTGCGGCGGGCGGTGAGCTCCGGCAGCACGGACTTGGCGAAGAACGACGCCACGGCGACCTTGCCCTCGTAGAACGCCTTGTCCTTGGCCGACACCTGACCGTCCAGCTTGGCCAGCGCCACGTCGGCCTGGCGCAGCAGCAGCCAGCCGACAAGCACGTCACCCGCGGTCATGAGCAGCCGCACGGTGTTCTGGCCGACCTTGTACAGGTTGCGGACGTCCTCCTGCGAGCTGGTCAGGAAGCCGACCATCGCGCCGAGCATGCCCTGGAGGTCTTCGAGCGCCCGCTTGAGCAGCGCCCGCTCCTCCTTCAGCCGCCCGTTGCCGCCCTCGTTGTCCAGGAACTGCTGGATCTCGCCGTTGAGGAAGCCCAGCGCCTGGCCCTTGTCGCGGATGATCTTGCGGAAGAAGAAGTCCAGCGACTGGATGGCGGTGGTGCCCTCGTACAGCGAGTCGATCTTCGAGTCGCGGATGTACTGCTCGATCGGGTACTCCTGCAGGAAGCCGGACCCGCCGAGCGTCTGCAGCGACTGCGCCAGCTGCTCGTACGCGCGCTCCGAGCCGACGCCCTTGACGATCGGCAGCAGCAGGTCGTTGACCTTCTCCGCCAGCTCCTTGTCCGGGCCGCCCAGGGCGATCTTGTCCTGCTGCGTCGCGGTGTACAGGTAGACCGCGCGCAGGCCCTCCGCGTACGCCTTCTGCAGCATCAGGCTGCGCCGCACGTCCGGGTGGTTGGTGATGGTGACGCGCGGCGCGGTCTTGTCCGTCATCCGGGTCAGGTCGGCGCTCTGCACCCGCTCCTTGGCGTAGGCCAGGGCGTTGAGGTAGCCGGTCGACAGGGTGCCGATGGCCTTCGTGCCGACCATCATCCGGGCGTACTCGATGACCTGGAACATCTGCGCGATGCCGTCGTGCACCTCGCCGAGCAGCCAGCCCTTGGCGGGCACGCCGTGCTGGCCGAACGTCAGCTCGCACGTGGTCGAGACCTTGAGGCCCATCTTGTGCTCGACGTTGGTGACGAAGGCGCCGTTGCGCTCGCCGGTCGACTCACCGGTCTCCGGGTCGAAGTGCCACTTCGGCACGAGGAACAGCGACAGGCCCTTGGTGCCGGGCTTCGCCTCGATGCCGGGGCCCTCGGGACGGGCCAGCACCAGGTGCATGATGTTCTCGGTCATGTCCTGGTCGGCGGAGGTGATGAACCGCTTCACGCCGTCGATGTGCCAGGTGCCGTCGTCCTGGAGCGTGGCCTTCGTGCGGCCCGCGCCGACGTCGGAGCCGGCGTCCGGCTCGGTCAGCACCATCGTGGCGCCCCAGCCGCGCTCGATCATGATCTCGGCCCAGCGCTTCTGCTGCTCGGTGCCGTTCTTGTGGACGACCGAGGCGAAGTTCGGGCCGGCCAGGTACATGTAGACGGCCGGGTTGGCGCCGAGGATCAGCTCGGAGGCCGCCCACTG
Organism: Actinosynnema sp. NPDC037264; assembly: GCF_055603705.1. Classification (NCBI taxonomy): domain Bacteria; kingdom Bacillati; phylum Actinomycetota; class Actinomycetes; order Pseudonocardiales; family Pseudonocardiaceae; genus Actinosynnema; species Actinosynnema sp. NPDC037264. The sequence goes on from NZ_JBVJVK010000001.1 coordinate 351,286, forward strand.
GACCGACGGCGGGATGCCGAAGCCGCCCAGCTCGTTCGGCAGCGACAGGCGGTACCACTCGCCGTCCCACACGGCCTGGTAGGACTTCTTGAACGATTCCGGCAGCGTGGCCGAGTGGGTCTTCGGGTCGAAGACCGGGGGGTTGCGGTCGGCGTCGGCGAAGGACTCCGCCAGCGGGCCGACCGCCAGGTTGTTGAGCTCGGCAAGCACGCCGCGCGCGGTGTCCTCGTCGGACTGCTCGAACGGCCCCGTGCCGAGGTGGTCCTGCACGTTGAAGACCTCGAACAGGTTGAACTCGAGGTCCCGGACGTTGCTCTTGTAGTGACCCATCTCGTCGCTCACTCCATGCGTGGTCGGGGCGGTCCCCTACTGACCGGTAACAACAGGGTATTACCTGTCAGTAACCCCGGCAAGGCCGACCATCGGGTTGTGGCGAATCAGACGCGCCTGAGCTGCGGTGTTCCGCGGCGGTCCGGTCAAACCAGTCGGACGGCGCTGCTGGAGAGCAGGCCGGCCTGGTAGGCGAGGGACACGGCGTGTGTTCGGTCGCGGGCGCGGAGCTTGCGCAGGATGTTCTTCACGTGCGTGCGCACGGTCTCCACCGAGACGTACAGCTCGTTCGCGACCGCCTGGTTCTCCATGCCGTTCGCGATGAGCTGGAGCACCTCGTACTCGCGGCGGGACAGGGACCGGCGCGTGCCGGCCTCGGCGGTCGGCGTGAAACCGGCCGCCAGGGGCGCCAGCGTCGGGTCGAGGTACGTGCGCTCGGCGTGCGTGCGGCCGATGGCCTGCAACACGTCGTTGATGCCGCCCTCGCGCGGCACCATCCCGCGCACGCCCGCGGTCAACGCCGAGCGCACGAACTTCGCCGTCCGGTGCGGCTCGCGCACCAGGGAGACCACCACCAGCGACGAGTCGTTGCCGGTCAGCAGCGTGGCCAGGTGGCCCTGCGGGTCGAGGGCGGAGTCCACCACGAGCACGTCGGGCCGCAGCCGCTCGTGCAGCCGCACGGCCGTGTGCAGGTGGCCCGTGGCGCCCAACCAGTGCATGGAGGGCGTGCGCCGGACCACGGCCGCGAGCCCTTCGCGGAAGAGGGGCACGGGGTCCACGAGGGCGACCCCCGGCCCGGGGGCTGGTGCGGGGGCGCGCCGGTCCCCGCCTGGTACGAGCGGACGCACGTTGACACCGGTTCGCATACGGGTGCGACCACGTCGGCGACCAGCCATGACGCGGTTTTCGGCAACTACTTTCCGTACCTCCGCGGTCCTTCGCCGGTCAGATATGTGAACAACAGTCACGAATGTGACTCAATGACCCTCCGTGGCCTTCCGCCGCGCGCAACGGGCTCGTAAGACGTACGTCACACACCCATGTGGGACGCCGCGCACCGCCGCCGCTGGACCACGCGCTGCCACCCATGGGCCGAACACTCGTGGAGGCCTCATGGACACCCTCGACTGGGTCGTCGTCGGTGGGTACTTCTTCGTGATGGTGGCGATCGGCTACTGGTCACGCGGGCGCATCAAGAACATCGCCGACTTCTTCACCGCGGGCGGCAAGATGCCCTGGTGGCTGTCCGGCATCTCGCACCACATGTCCGGTTACAGCGCGGTCATGTTCGTGGCCTTCGCGGCCGAGGCCTACCGCCTCGGCCTGACCGTCTACATCTGGTGGGCGCTGACGATCGGCGTCGGTGTCGGCATCGGCGCGTTCCTGTGGGCGGGCACGTGGAACCGGCTGCGCTCCAAGCACGGCGTCAAGTCGCCGCTGGAGTACCTGGCCCGCCGCTACAACGTGCCGACCCAGCAGATCATGGCGTGGGCGGGCGCGGCGCTGAAGGTCGTGGACATCGCGGCCAAGTGGGTCGCGGTCTCGCTGCTGCTCCAGGGCTTCGCGGGCGTGCCGATCTGGCTCGGCATCACGATCGTCGGCCTCGTCACGATGGTCTACTCGGTGCTGGGCGGCCTGTGGGCCGACGCGCTGACCGACTTCGGCCAGTTCATCATCCAGGGCGCGGCGGGCATCGCGATGTTCGTCGCGGTGGCCGCGCACTTCGGCGGCATCGACTTCATGTGGACGATCTGGGACGAGCTGCCCGAGTCGCACTCCGAGCCGCTGTCGGGCAACTACACGCTGATCTTCTTCATGGCGCTGTTCCTGATCAAGACGCTGGAGTACAACGGCGGCATGTGGAACCTGGCGCAGCGCTACATGGCCGCGCCGTCCGGCGCCGCGGCCAAGCGGTCCGCGCTGCTGTCCAGCGTGCTGTGGCTGGTGTGGCCGCTGGTGCTGTTCTTCCCGATGTGGGCCGCGCCGCTGATCGTGCCGGGCATGGAGGCCAACGCCGAGCAGGCGTACGTCGAGATGGGCAAGCTCATGCTGCCCGCGGGCATGGTCGGCCTGGTGCTGGCCGGCTTCTTCTCGCACACCATGGCGATGGTGTCCTCGGACGCCAACGTGATCTCGGCGGTCATCACCCGGGACATGCTGCCCAGGCTGTGGAAGGGCGCGAAGCGGCTCAGCGAGCCGGCGCAGCTGCAGCTGGCGCGGATCACCACGTTCGCGTTCATCGGGCTGAGCATGACGATCGCGCTCACCGCGGACACCAAGGGGTTCGTGCTCAAGGTCGTGATCGCCTTGGTGGCGGCCACGATGGGCCCGATCGCGATCCCGTTGATGCTGGGCATGCTGCCGTGGTTCAAGAAGGTCGGACCGACCGCGGCGACCTCGTCGGTGATCGGCGGTCTCGGCACGTGGGCCGTGCTGTACGTGATGCAGCAGAACAAGGTCGAGTTCGTCACCCAGGCGGTGATCGTGTCCTGGCCGCTGCTGGTGTCGCTCGTGCTGTACCTGGTGGTCGGCCTGCTCATCAAGCCGGAGCCGTCGGAGGAGCGGTCGGCGCTGGTCGACTCGCTGCAGTCCGACGCCGACGACGAGAAGGTGCCCACGCGCGCCTGAGTGCGCCGCGTCGCCGTGTGTGATGGGTCATCTCCGCTGTGCGGGCGCTCCGGTGCGCCCGCACAGTGGGGTGATGGAGGGTTGGCGACCGCGGGACGAGGCCGAGTCGGCCGCCGGGTGGCGGCTGTGGCTCGCGCTGAGCGGACGGCTGTGGCCGTCGGGCGAGTGGGACGGCACACCGGCCTCGGCGGTGGCCGGGCTGCGCGCGGTGCTGGCGGAGTGCGACGGGATCCGCGCCGCGTACGCCGGTGATCCGTCGGCGGCGGTGCTGCGGCTGGTCGACTCCGTGGTGTTCGTGGTGAGCCTGCCGCTGGAGCTGTGGCGCGAGGACGTGCTGCCGGTGGACGTGGACCGGGCCGCGTTGCTGCACGGCGACCTCGCGGGCGTGGTCGAGCACGTCGCGGAGGTGCGCGCGGTGCTGGCGCGCGGCGGCGGTTGGGCGGAGCTGGAAGCCCGGTGAACGGGGTGCCCGTGCCGGGCGCGTCGTCGCACCTGATCACCGAGGCACGGCGCTGACTGTGGCCCTCGTCGCGGTGCGGGAACCGGCCGCGCGGACATAGTGTGGGCGCTAATGATTAGTCCACAAAGCGTCGAGGACCCGCTGGACCTGGAACGGCAGGTCTGCTTCGCGCTGTCCATCGCGTCCAGGAACGTGGTCGCCGTCTACCGGCCGCTGCTGGAGCCCATGGGGCTGACCCACCCGCAGTACCTCGTGATGCTGGCGCTGTGGGGTCGCGCGCCGTTGTCGGTGAAGGAGCTGAGCCGGTTGCTGGCGCTGGAGCCCGCGACGCTGTCGCCGCTGCTCAAGCGGCTGGAGGCGATCGGGTACGTGACGCGGTCGCGGGCGGCGGCGGACGAGCGGCAGCTCGCCGTGGCGCTGACCGAGGAGGGCGCGGCGCTGCGCGAGCGCGCGTTGGCGATCCCGCCCGCGGTGGTGGAGCGGCTCGGCATGTCGCCGGACGAGCTGCGCGACCTGCACGCCGTGCTGACCAGGGTGATCGCCGCGACGGAGCGGACGTGAAGCCGGCGTGGCCGCTGCGGGTCTGGTACCTGCTCGGCGGCCGGCTGCCCCTGCGGCACCGGGAGTGGGTGTTCCGGCAGGCGACCAAGCCGACGTGGCTGGTGTGGTTCACCGCCCGGATGTTCCTGCAGGTCCTGCCGTTGACGGTGGTGATCGCGCTGGCGTTGGTGCTGGGCCTGGGCTCGCCGTTGCCGCTCGCGATCGCGTGCGGGTCGCTGGGGCTGGTGGTCGGCGTGTACTTCGGCGTGTCGTACGCGATCGAGAGCACGGACCACCGGATGACGAAGTACGGCTACCCGGCGGGCGCGGCGGCGGCGGTGCGCAAGGAGCGGACGGCGCGGGACCAGGAGCGTTACGAGCGGGTGTGGCGTTCGTCGGAAAACGGGTCCTGACCCCGCCGCCCGGTGCCCTGACGTCCGGTGGCGTGGAACGACTGGTGGCGGCGGCGTTCGGACTGGGTGACGTGCTCGAACCGTGGACGCCGGTGAAGGGTGGGCGGTCGCACCTGGTGTGGCGGCTGCGCACGACGCGGGGCACGTGGGCGGTCAAGCGCCTGAACCGGTCGCGTGAGGACTGGTGGATGCGCGACTACCTCGTGGCCGCCGAGGTCCAGCTCGACGCCTACTCCCGCGGTTTCCCCATGCCGCGCCCGGTGCACCCGCTGGAACCGGTCGCGCCGCTGTTGGCGGACGTGCGGGTGGGCGAGGAGGTCTTCAGCTACCTGGTGCACGAGTGGCACGACGGCGGGCCGTTGACCGAGGACGTGTCGGCGTGGGTCGGCGCCACCTTGGCGTCGCTGCACCGTCGAGCCGCCTCCGACCCGCCCCCGGACCGGTCGCCGCACCCGGTCGAGGAGTGGCGGGAGTGGCTGGACGAGGCGCCGAACGACTTCACCGCCGCCGTCCGCGCCTACCTGCCCGACATCGCCGAGGCCCGGTCGATCGCCACGGCCCCGGCCGACTTCACGCCGGTCGGCACGCACCGCGACGTGAAGCCGGACAACGTCCTGGAGACCGCCGCCGGCCCGTTGCTGCTGGACTGGGACGGCGCGGGCCCGGAGCACGCGGAGTGGGAGCTGACCCGTGCGGCGGTCTACTTCAGCCGACTGGGTGAGGACCGGGCCGCGTTCGACCGGGTGATCACGTCGTACGAGGAGGCGGGCGGGCGGCGTCCCCCGGCGTCGCCGACGTCGTTCGCGGGCCTGCTGCGCGTCTACCTGGGCGGCGCGGCGTGGATGGTGTGGCGGGCGCTGGGCCACCGCCCGGTGACACCGGCCGAACGTGCGGCGGCGCACACCCACGCCCTGGAACTGCTCACCGACCTGCGCACCTCCCTGACCCGCCTGGACGACTGGACCACCCGCCTGCGCTAGGCGTGCGGCACCACGACCACCTGGTGCTCGTCCTCGTAGACGATCCGACCGGGGTCCCCCGACTCGACCCGCTCGCACACCACCCCGTGCGCGGCGAGGATCTCCAGGTACCCGTCGACCCGTTCGATCAGGTGCCGGGCCGAAGCCTTGAACCACGCCACCGCGGCGGGGTTGACCTCCCGGTCGTACACGGTCGGGTCGACGTCGGACGGCGTCACGTAGGCCGCGTCGAACCAGTCGTTGTTCTCCCGCCGGAACCGTTCCTGCGCGGCCGTCAGCACCCCGTCCCGGGCGAGCCGGTTGATCAGCCAGAACACCCCGGGGAAGAACCCGCGTTCGTGCCGGACCGTCCCCTGGAACCGCACGTACACCATGTCGCTCATCAGGTCGGGTGACTAGTCGAGGCGCAGGACGGTTTCCTCGATGTCGGCGTTCCGGGCCGGTGCGTAGCCGGTCTCGGTGCCGGTGATCGTGAAGCCCGCCTTCTGCAGGACCCGGAGCGAGCCGTGGTTGTCACTGGCGGCGCGGGCGTGCAAGGGCCGGACCGGGACCAGGTCGAGCAACAGGGCCAGGGCGCGGCTCGCGACTCCCCGACCCCAGGCCGAGCGGTCGATCCAGTAGGTGATCTCGGTGTCGCCGTCCATGACGAAGCTGGAGATGGTGCCGACGAAGCGCCCGTCGAGCGTCACCGCGCGCAGCGTGATGTCGTGGGCGGCCCTCAGCTTCGCCATGTGGGCGTCGAACGCCGCGCGGTCGTCGGGGTCCTTCGCGGTGAAGGCGGCCATCCGGACCGACTCGGGGTCGCGCATCTGGTCGAACAGCGCGTCGAGGTCGGCGTCCTCGATCGGCCGCAGTGCCACCTCTGCCACGGTGTGCTCCCCCTTCGTCCGCCCCGCCCGGGCTCGCGGGGAACGTAGCAGCGGGGTCCGACAATTCCCGCGTCAACTCTTCGCGGTCATCAACGTGCACCGCCCCGACGCGACGAGCCGGCATGGAGGCAGCGCCCACCGCGCTCCGGCCCGAGTACGACGAAGGCCCAGGTCAACCGGGAAACCGGTGCTGACCTGGGCCTTCGCGCTACGAGCGGGTGACGGGAATCGAACCCGCCTCTACAGCTTGGGAAGCTGTCGTTCTACCAATGAACTACACCCGCGTGCTGCGGCACCGATCATACACATAGGCTGTGCCCGTGCTGCTCAGTGACCGCGATCTGCGCAAAGAGGTCGAGTCCGGCCGGTTGGTGCTGGACCCGTTCGACGACGTCATGGTGCAGCCGTCCAGCATCGACGTCCGACTGGACCGGTTCTTCCGCGTCTTCAACAACACCCGCTATACGCACATCGACCCCTCGATGCAGCAGGACGACCTGACCTCGCTGGTGGAGCCGGCCGACGGCGAGCCGTTCGTGCTGCACCCGGGCGAGTTCGTGCTCGGCTCGACCTTCGAGCTCGTCACCCTCCCCGACGACCTGGCGGGCCGACTGGAGGGCAAGTCGTCGCTGGGCCGCCTCGGCCTGCTCACCCACTCGACGGCGGGCTTCATCGACCCCGGCTTCTCCGGCCACATCACGCTGGAGCTGTCGAACGTCGCCAACCTGCCCATCACGCTCTGGCCGGGCATGAAGATCGGCCAGCTGTGCCTGTTCCGGCTCAGCAGCTCGGCCGAGTTCCCGTACGGCTCGGCCCAGGCCGGCTCCCGCTACCAGGGCCAACGCGGGCCGACGCCGTCACGCGCCTACCTGAACTTCCACCGCACCGACACCAGGCGCTAGAGCTTCAGGTCCCCGTACCGGGCCAGCACCCGCGACCTCAGCTCCGGGTCGGTCCGCGGCACGGGCTCCAGGAACACCTCGTCCAGCTCGCGGTGCGCGGCACGCAGCTCGGCGTCGATCCGCACGCACGCCCGCTCCAGGTCGGCCGCGCCCAGCGCGTCGTCGAAGTCGAGCCGCGCGCACACCAGCACGCGGTCCGTGCCGACCGCCATCGTCAGCAGGTCCACCACCTGCTCGACCTCCGGCGCGGCACGCAGCCGCGACCACACCGCCCGCACCAGCACCGGGTCGGCCTGCCTGCCGATGAGCAGCCCCCGGTTGGTCGACGCCAACGTGTACGCGGCGAACGCGAGCAGCACGCCGATCGCCAACGACGCCACGCCGTCCCACACCGACGACCCGGTCAGGTGGTGCAGCCCCAGCCCGCCGAACGCGAGCAGCAGCCCGACCAGCGCGGCCGAGTCCTCCAGGAACACCGTCTTCACCGTCGGGTCGTCCGACACCCGCAGGAACGCGAGCACCGACCGGTCCTCCGCCCGCGCCTCCCGCCGCACCTGCCGCACGGCCTGCGTCCACGACACCGACTCCAACGCGAACGCGATGGCCAGCACCACGTACCCGACGACCGGGCTGTTCTGCTCCTGCGGCGCGCCGAACACCGTCCGCAAGCCCTCGTAGAACGCGAACACCGCGCCGGACACGAAGATCGACACGGCGGCGAGCAGCGACCAGAAGTACCGGTCCTTGCCGTACCCGAACGGGTGCCTGCGGTCCGCGGGCCGGGCCGACCGGCGCAACGCCGTCAGCAGCAGGGCCTCGGTGAACGTGTCGGCGACCGAGTGCGCCGCCTCCGCCATCATCGCCGCCGACCCGGTGATCACCCCGGCGATCGCCTTCATCACCGCGATGGCGAGGTTCACGGTCAGGGCGACCAGGACGGTGAACGTGCTCCCGCCGCCCTCCGACTGCTCAGCTGCCATGCGCCGACGTTAGGCCGCACCGGCGCGCCCCGCCGGGTGTGACCGCTCTCACGAAACGATCATGATCAACGGCACGACGACGAGGTGACGGACATTCGTCTTCTCAGGGGGAATCCAGGTGCGGAGCACGACCGGCCGTCTCGCGGCCTTGTCCTTGGCCGTGGGCGTGGCGACGCTCGCGAGCCCGCTCGCGGTGGCAGCGCAGGACACCGTCACGCTGGAGGGCCTGGTGTGGTTCGACCGCGACGCCGACGGCGTGGTCGACCCGGGCGAGCCGCCGCTGGTCAACCGCCTCCCCGTGGACGTGCACGACGCCTCGACCAAGGCGTTCATCGGCAGCTACTACACCGACGCCGACGGCCGCTACAAGGCCGAGGGCCTGCCGAACGTGCCGCTCGCCGTCTACAACCGCAACGCCGGGGTCTACGAGCCGACGACCGCGTCGACGGTCAACCCCGTCAGCGGCGGCGGCCGGATCGACTTCGGCGTGCGCGGCGGCACGGTGGCCGGCTTCTCGTTCTCCGACCTCAACCGCGACGGCGTGCGGCAGACGCACGAGCCGGACGTGCCGGGCGCGCCGACCGTCCGGCTGATCTACGGCATCGTCGACGTGGCGCCCGCGACGCGCGGCGTGAAGGGCGAGTACAAGTTCACCGACGTGCCGATCGGCTCGACCGTGTCGATCGTGGCCGACAACGCGCCGGAGCTGAAGCTGGCGCAGCCGCTGACCGAGCACGACGTCGACCCGGCCACGCGGCAGAAGAAGATCGTGGTCCGCGCGGGCGAGACGACGCGCGTGGACGTCCGCTACACGTACCTGGACGCCGACTTCGTGGCGGGCACGCCGCGGCTGGAGCCCGCCCAGGACGCCTACCGCGTGGGCGACGTCGTCACGCTGGTCGTGCCGGTGACCAACCGGGGCGAGGCGCCGGACAACCCGGAGATGGTGGTGTTCGGGTCGACGCCGGAGTTCCTCGGGGCGGGCGACCGGGTCGCCGTGATCACGCCCGGCCAGGAGTTCCGGCTGACCGGGCCGATGGCGGTCGGCGAGACCGTCGACGTGCGGCTGCGGTACCGGTTGGACGACCCGGCGTTCGGGCAGTTCCACCTGCTGATCCGGCCGTTCTCGGCGCTGGGGCACCGGGAGACGAACTTCCAGGACAACCACGCGATCGTGCCGCTGAAGTACGCGTCCGACGAGCAGCCGACGACGACCACCTCCCCGACGACGACCACGAGCACCACGACCACGACGACCACTTCCGCTCCGGCAGTGGTGCAGGTGGCCGGTGGCAGCAGCGGTCTGGCGAACACGGGCGCGGCGCCGTTCCCGATGCTGGCGATCGGCGGCCTGCTGCTCGGCGCAGGCGCGTTGACCTTCTTGGCGGCACGCGGGCGTCGTCGCGCCTGACCCGTTCGGAGCACCGCTGCCGTTAGCCTGCGGCATGGGCATTTTGGTGCACGTACTGCTGACGGCGGTGGCGGTCTGGGTCGCCACGCTCATCCCGGGCATCGACCTGGAGGCGGGCGCGTCGACCCCCGCGAAGATCGGCACGCTGATCGGCGTCGCGCTGCTGTTCGGCCTGGTCAACGCGGTGGTCAAGCCCCTGGTGAAGTTCTTCGGCTGCTTGTTCTACGTGGTCACGCTGGGGCTGATCGGCCTCGTGGTGAACGCGCTGCTGTTCTGGCTCACCGGCTGGCTGGCCGGCGAGCTGGGCCTGCCGTTCGACGTCACCGGCTTCTGGCCCGCGTTCTGGGGCGCGATCATCGTGGCCCTGACGAGCTGGGCCCTGAACCTCGTCTACGACCGCGTCACCGACTGAAACATGGCCGCTGCTCCGCAGACGGCGGCTCAGTCGCCCGGAAGTCGGTCGTTCGCGCCTGATTTCCCCCACCCGCAAAACGCGGGCGCCCGGAAAAAAGGCGCGGACGACCCACACGAA
>NZ_JBVJVK010000001.1:361340-498191 GCF_055603705.1 Actinosynnema sp. NPDC037264
GAGGGTGGCTCGGTCGCCGGGGGTTGGGTCGTTGGTGCTGGGTTTCCCGACGATCGAAAAGCGTGATCGCCGGGAAATGAGTCGCGAACGACCGACGCGACCTCGCGACTGACCTGAAGACGACGAACGCCCCTCGGTCCGAAGTGCGACCGGGGGGCGTTCGTCCGCGAACGACTAGTTGGACGAAGCCTTGTCCTCGTCCGGCAACGGGGTGCCGGTCGGGGTCTCGTCCGTCGGGATGTCGCCGCGCTCCAGGGCCTGGCCCCGGCGCACGGACGTCAGCAGCAGCTGCGCCACGTCGACGACCTCGACGTGCGAGCCCGCCGCGCCCTCGTTCTGCCTGGCCGTCACGCCGTCGGTCAGCATCACGCGGCAGAACGGGCAGCCCGTCGCGATCTTCGACGGCGCGGTGCCCAGCGCCTCGTCCACGCGGTCGAGGTTGATCCGCTTGCCGATCCGCTCCTCCATCCACATGCGAGCGCCACCGGCGCCGCAGCACATGGAGCGCTCCTCGTGGCGGGGCATCTCGCGCAGCGTCGCGCCCGACGCGCCGACCAGCTCGCGCGGCGCCTCGTAGACCTTGTTGTGCCGACCGAGGTAGCACGGGTCGTGGTAGGTGACGTCCTCCGCGACCTCCGCCACCGGCACCAGCCTGCGCTCGCGCACCAGCCGGTTGAGCAGCTGCGTGTGGTGCACGACCTCGTACTGGCCGCCGACCTGCGGGTACTCGTTGGCCAGCGTGTTGAAGCAGTGCGCGCACGTCACGACGATCTTGCGCCGGCCCGGCTCGCGACCGTCGAACACGGTGTTGAGCACCTCGACGTTCTGCTGCGCCAGCATCTGGAACAGGAACTCGTTGCCCGCGCGCCGCGCCGGGTCGCCGGTGCAGGTCTCCTCCGGCCCGAGCACGGTGTACTTGACGCCCGCGGTGTGCAGCAGCTCGGCCACAGCCCGCGTGGTCTTCTTGGCCCGGTCCTCGAACGCGCCCGCGCAGCCCACCCAGAACAGGTACTCGGCGTCACCCAGCTCGCCGTCGAACACCGGCACCTCGAAGTCCAGGCCCTCGGTCCACGCGAGGCGGTCCTTGGCGTTCTGGCCCCACGGGTTGCCCTTGTTCTCCAGGTTCTTGAACATGCCGCCGAGCTCCGACGGGAAGTTCGACTCGATCAGCACCTGGTAGCGGCGCATGTCGACGATGTGGTCGACGTGCTCGATGTCCACCGGGCACTGCTCGACGCACGCGCCGCACGTGGTGCACGACCACAGCACCTCGGGGTCGATCACGCCCAGCTCTTCGGCCCCGGCGACCAGCGGGCGCTCCGACTCGGCCAGCGCCAGCACGTCGATGGACTCCAGGCGCTTCTTGTAGTCCTCGTACTTGTCCTCGGTCAGGCCGACCTCGTCGCCCGCCATGTCCTTGCTGCCGCCCGCGAGCAGGTACGGCGCCTTGGCGAACGCGTGGTCGCGCAGCTGGGTGATGACCAGCTTCGGCGACAGCGGCTTGCCGGTGTTCCACGCGGGGCACTGGGACTGGCAGCGACCGCACTCGGTGCAGGTGCTGAAGTCCAGCCAGCCCTTCCAGGAGAAGTCCTCGACCTTGCCGACGCCGAACACGTCCTTGTCGGGGTCGGCCTCCTCCAGGTCGAGGACCTTGCCGCCGCTCATCATCGGCTTCAGCGCGCCGAGCGCGACGCCGCCGTCGTCCTCGCGCTTGAAGTAGATGTTGAAGAACGCGCTGAACCGGTGCCACGCCACACCCATGGTGAGGTTCTTCGACACCACGATCAGCCAGATCATGCCGGACAGCAGCTTGGTGAACGCCATGATCGAGACCCAGTCGGGGCTCGCGGGCAGGATCTGGGCCAGCGGCGCGGTCACGAACGAGGACCACAGCGGCGGGTCCTCCAGGCCGGAGGCCTGCTTGAACGCCTTCACGCCGAGGATGCCGAGACCCTCGATGATCACGACCGCTTCGACGAAGTACGCGGACTTGAAGTCCGAGCCCGCGAACCGGGACACGCGGTCGGCGCGGCGCGGGTGGTTGAGCTGGCGGATGATCGCCAGCGCCACGCCGCCGACCACGGTGCCGATGCCGAGCAGCTCGACCAGCAGCAGCCACAGCGACCACGTGCCGATGACCGGCCAGTGGAAGCTCGGGCGGAAGATCTCGCCGTAGGCCTCGAACAGCACCGCGGAGCCGATCAGGAAGCCCCACATCACCATCCAGTGCCACGGCGCGACCTTGCGGAACTTGGCCATCCTGGTGTGGGCGACGAACTCGACGATCAACGTCCGCAGGCGGGGCGCGAACGGCCCGTTGCGGGTCGAGTCCGGCTGGCCGAGGCGGATGATCTTGATCATCCGCATGACACCGGCGACGAACAGACCCCAGGCGAACACGCTGACGGCGACGCCGATGGCGCCGAGGGTGAGCTGGAGGGCTCCCATTGTGGTGGCGGCCTTTCTCGTCCGTTCTCCTGGCTGGGCAGCCTACGCCCGATTACTGGCCGGTAACCACTTGGACGTGGCCGATCACATAGGGTCGGTAGACTAGTGGAACAGGTGTTCAACTTGTTGGGGGCGGGACGTGCTCGTGTACCTGGTGCTGGCCGTGGCGATCATCGGCGAGGTCACCGCCACCGTGTTCCTCAAGCTCTCCGAGGGCTTCTCCAAGCCGATCCCGTCGGTCGTGGTCATCGTGGGGTACGTCGTCGCGTTCGGCGCGTTGAGCAAGGTGCTGCAGCTGGGCATGCCGATCGGCGTGGCGTACGCGATCTGGTGCGCCTTCGGGATCGCCGCGGTCGCGAGCATCGGCGTGCTGGTGTTCAAGGAGCCGCTGAACACCACGATGGTGGTCGGGCTGCTGCTCGTGATCGCGGGCGTGGTGGCCATCGAGGTGGGCAGCGGTGCCGCCGCCTGACGGCCGGCGGGCGCGGGGCGACCGGCGTCGGCGGGAGATCCTCGCGGCCACGCTGCGGGTCGTCGAACGCGACGGCGTGGCCGGGGTGGGCCACCGGTCCGTGGCGCGCGAGGCAGGCGTGCCGACGACGTCGACGACCTACTACTACGCGACGTTGGACGACCTCCTGATCGCCACGCTCACGTGGTCGGCCGACGAGATGGCCGCGAGCTTCCGCCGGGTGGCCCTGACGCCCGCGGCGGTGGCGCGGTTCATCGCCGACGCCGCCGGCCCGCACCGGGGCCGCACGCTCGCCGAGTACGAGCTGTACCTGCTCGCGGCCCGCCGGCCGGAGCTGCGCGCGGCGGCCCGCCGGTGGACCTCGCTCATGGCCGAGGTGGCGGGCCCGCGCGACCCGGTGGCGCTGCGGGCGGTCCTCGCGGGCCTCGACGGGCTCCTGATCCAGGCGTTGATCGCGGATTTCCCCCCAATGGCGGAGGATTTGGAGCCCGTCGTGTCCCTTCTGATGCTCGGCGGATGACCTTCACGCGGGACACTGGTGTCATGAGGTTCGCCGGTCGTGAGTCGTGGCAGGTGTCGCACGGGACGAGTCAGACGGTCAACACCGCGCTGTTCGTCCGGGACACGCTCGCGCTCTCGGTCGAGACCGTGCCCGAGCTGCCCGGGCTGGACCCGTCGGTGCCCGTGGTGGTGCCCGCGGGGGTCGACCGGGCGGCCGCGGCGGAGGAGTGGCTCGGCTGGTGGGCCGACGTGCTCGACCACGCCCGCGCCGAACCGGCCGGCGGCTCGCCCGCCGACCCGGCCGGCGCGTCGTTGCAGATCAGGCCCGCGCTGCGGGCGGCGGTGCTGGCGCTGGCCCCGGCCGCGGCCGAGTACGACCAGCGGTACGTGACGTCGCGGGGCGCGTTGCCGATCGGCGAGGTGGTGCGCGGGGTGGAGGGCAGGCTGGGGCGGTACGTGCGGCCGTTCCGGCTGGTGATCACCGAGGTGCCGGTGCAGGGCATGGTGTGGGAGCGGATGACGGAGACGCACGTCATCGCCTCGCAGCGGTTCCTGGTCGACCCGGCCCGCTCCGCGCCGGCCCTGCGGGCCGTCGTCGAATCCCTGGCCTGACCCGCGCGCGTCCCCCGTTCGGGGTTCCGCGTTCAGGACGCGCCGGGCCGCTGACGGGCCGCTGACCGGAGGGGTAGGGACAGCCCCCCTATCGGTCGGGGGCCTTCCTGGTGGGCGCACCGGTCGAGTACCCATAACTTGGATCTCGACATCTTGACGCCTGACGAGGGGGCAGTGGTGGTTAAGCGGATCGCGTTGACGGTCGGTGTGGCGGTGACCGCGGCGCTGGCGCTCACGTCCTGCGTGCGGCTCGTCCACAACACGTTCGACGACACGCACTCGGTGTCCGACCAGGTGACCGAGGTGCGGTTGCAGAACGGCTCGGGCGACGTGACCGTCCGCGGCCAGGACGGCCTGGCCGAGACCCAGGTCCGCCGCCGCGTCGAGTACCCGAAGGGCTCGGACAAGCCCGGCGGCGTCTCCCACCGCGTGGAGGGCTCCACCCTCGTCCTCGACGGCTGCGGCAGCCAGTGCTCGGTGGACTACGAGGTGACCGTCCCCACCAAGAACGTCAAGATCACCGGCCGCAACAGCTCCGGCGACGTCCACCTCGAAGGCGTGGCCAGCGTCGACGTCGAAGTCGGCTCCGGCAGCACGACGGTGCGCGAGGTGGCGGGCCCGGTGCGCGTCGACAACGACTCGGGCGACCTGGCCGCGACCGCCGTCGGCGGTGACTTCACCGGACGGGTCGGCTCCGGCAGCACCAGGCTGGTCGACATGGGCGGCTCGGTGACGATCGACTCCGACTCCGGCGACGTGGACGTGGCCATCGTCGCCGTCAAGTCCGTGCGCGCCGACATGGGCAGCGGCAGCCTGAACGTCACCGTCCCGCAGGGCGCCTACAAGATCGACGTGGACGCCGGCAGCGGCGAGCAGAAGGTCGACGTCAAGGACGACCCGAACGGCTCCGCCGAGCTGCACCTGCGCACCGACAGCGGCGACGTGACGGTGCGGTCCGCCGCCTAGGCGTTCTGCTCGTACGCCGCCACCAGCAGCGCCTCCACCTCGCCGTCCAGCTCGTCGGCCCCGGTCAGCGACACCTTGTGCGTCGCCTGGCCGGGGCCACCGGGCGTCAACCGGTCGCTCTCGGGCGCCGTGGTGAACCGCAGGCCCAGGTCGACCCGCGACGCCAACGCCTGCACGGCCGCGAACTGCCGCCCCCGCACGAACGGCACGTAGGTGGCCCGCCCCTCGGCCCGCACGTCCTCGCCCAGCCCGAGCGCCAGCGTCGCGATCCGGTCGAACAGCGGTCGCAGCGCCGCCTTGCGCCCGGCGTACTGCGACTCGACGTGCTCGGTGAACGTGGGCTCGGTCCACCCCGCCCGGCGCGCCGCCGCGTCCGCGATCGTCCACTGCGAGTTCTGCTTCACCCCGTGCACGTCGCGCAGCCACGCCCGGACGGCCTTCCGGTCCACCGGATCGAGCGAGCTCGCCTCGACCAGCTCGACCCATTCGTCCAGCGTGCGGCCGGTGCGCGCGAGCATCGACGCGGTGACGGCGGCCATCATGTCCGCGGGTGACTCCATGCCGACGAGTGTCCCGGATCACCTCGCGCCGGGAACACCGCGACACCGCCGTCCGTTGGACAGGCAGAAAGATTGAGCCGGGTGGACTCAAGTCCGCCGGCGCCGGCTAAACTTGAGTCGGCACCGCTCAACGCGGGGCTCTCACACACGCACTACCAGGAGGAATCCAATGGCGCGAGCGGTCGGCATCGACCTGGGGACGACCAACTCCGTCGTCGCGGTTCTCGAGGGCGGCGAGCCGACGGTGATCGCCAACTCCGAGGGGTCGCGCACCACACCGTCCATCGTGGCCTTCGCCAAGAACGGCGAGGTGCTCACCGGTCAGCCCGCCAAGAACCAGGCGGTGACCAACGTCGACCGGACGATCCGGTCGGTGAAGCGCCACATCGGCACCGACTGGCGGACCGACGACATCGACGGCAAGAAGTACACGCCGCAGGAGATCAGCGCGCGCGTGCTGATGAAGCTCAAGCGCGACGCCGAGGCCTACCTGGGCGAGGAGATCACCGACGCGGTGATCACCGTCCCCGCCTACTTCGAGGACGCGCAGCGCCAGGCCACCAAGGAGGCCGGCCAGATCGCGGGCCTCAACGTGCTGCGCATCGTCAACGAGCCCACCTCCGCCGCCCTGGCCTACGGCCTCGACAAGGGCGACAAGGAGCAGACCATCCTGGTCTTCGACCTCGGTGGCGGCACGTTCGACGTCTCGCTGCTCGAGCTCGCCGAGGGCGTGGTCGAGGTCAAGGCGACCTCCGGTGACAACCACCTCGGTGGTGACGACTGGGACCAGCGCATCGTGGACTGGCTGGTCGAGCGGTTCAAGCAGACCAACGGCATCGACCTGACCAAGGACAAGATGGCGTTGCAGCGCATCCGCGAGGCCGCCGAGAAGGCGAAGATCGAGCTGTCCAGCTCGAACAACGCCTCCATCAACCTGCCCTACATCACCGTGGACGCGGACAAGAACCCGCTGTTCATGGACGAGACGCTGTCGCGCGCCGAGTTCCAGCGCATCACCAACGACCTGCTGGAGCGCACCCGCGCGCCGTTCAACAACGTGATCAAGGACGCGGGCATCAGCGTCGGCGACATCGACCACGTGGTGCTGGTCGGCGGCTCCACCCGCATGCCCGCGGTGGCCGAGCTGGTCAAGGAGCTGACCGGCGGCCGTGAGCCGAACAAGGGCGTCAACCCGGACGAGGTCGTCGCGGTCGGCGCGGCCCTGCAGGCCGGTGTGCTGAAGGGCGAGGTCAAGGACGTCCTGCTGCTCGACGTCACCCCGCTGTCCCTGGGCATCGAGACCAAGGGCGGCGTGATGACCAAGCTCATCGAGCGCAACACGACGATCCCGACCAAGCGCTCGGAGATCTTCACCACGGCCGACGACAACCAGCCGTCCGTGCAGATCCAGGTGTTCCAGGGCGAGCGCGAGTTCGCCCGCGACAACAAGAAGCTCGGCATGTTCGAGCTGACCGGCCTGCCGCCCGCGCCCCGCGGCGTCCCGCAGATCGAGGTCACCTTCGACATCGACGCGAACGGCATCGTGCACGTGTCCGCGAAGGACATGGGCACGGGCAAGGAGCAGCGGATGACGATCACCGGCGGCTCCGCGCTGCCGAAGGACGACATCGAGCAGATGATCAAGGACGCCGAGGCGCACGCGGAGGAGGACAAGCGCCGCCGCGACGAGGCCGAGGTCCGCAACCAGGCCGAGACGCTCGTCTACCAGACGGAGAAGGTCCTCAAGGAGAACGAGGACAAGCTCCCGGCCGAGGTCAAGGAGAAGGTCACCGCGGCCCTCGCCGAGACCACCGAGGCGCTCAAGGGCGAGGACATCGCCAAGGTCCGCGCCGCCGTGGAGAAGCTCGCCACGGAGTCCCAGGCCATCGGCCAGTCCCTGTACGCCAACTCCGCACCCACGGCCGACGCCGCGGGCGCCACCGGAGGCGCCGCCGCCGGTGACGCGCCGAAGGCCGACGACGTGGTGGACGCGGAGATCGTCGACGAGGACGAGAAGAAGTGACCCAGCCCGAGGAACAGCCCCACGTGGTGGTGCGCGACCGCAGGCGCATCGACCCGGAGACGGGTCAGGTGCGGGAGAACCCGGCGGACGAGAACGCGCGCGCCGACGCCCCGGCCGAGCCGGAGGCCGGTACGACCGGCGCGCCCGAGACCGGTTCGGAGGGCGGCGGCAAGCACGCCGCGCCCGAGCCGGAGGCCGAAGCGGCCGTGGCCGACGACCCGTCCGTCGAGCTGAAGGCCCAGCTCGACGAGCGGACCGCCGACCTGCAGCGGTTGACCGCGGAGTACGCCAACTACCGCAAGCGCGTCGAGCGCGACCGGGAACTGGTGATCACCACGGCCAAGGCGCAGGTGGCCGGCGAGCTGCTCGGCGTGCTCGACGACATCGAGCGGGCCGGCACGCACGGCGACCTCACCGGCGCGTTCAAGGCCGTGGCCGACAAGCTGGTCGGCGCGCTGCACGGCACCGGCCTGGAGCCGTTCGGGCACGAGGGCGAGGAGTTCGACCCGTCCGTCCACGAGGCCGTCCAGCACGGCACCTCGCCGGACGTCAGCGGGCCGACCGTCACCGCCGTGCTGCGCCGCGGCTACCGGTTCGGCGAGCGCGTGCTGCGGCCCGCGCTGGTCGCCGTGACCGACCACGAGCCGGCCGCCGAGCAGCCGGTCGTCGAAGAGGCCGTCGAGAAGCCGGTCGAAGAGCAGCAGGACTGAGAAGGGGGGCGGCGTCCGTTGAGCGCTCGCGACTGGATCGAGAAGGACTTCTACCGCGAGCTGGGCGTCACCTCCGACGCCTCGGCCGACGAGATCAAGAAGGCGTACCGGAAGTTGGCGCGGGAGCTGCACCCCGACGCCAACCCCGGTGACGCCAAGGCCGAGACGCGGTTCAAGGCGGTGTCCGAGGCGTACGGCGTGCTGTCGGACACCGCGAAGCGCAAGCAGTACGACGAGGCCCGCCGCCTCTTCTCCGGAGGCGGCGGGTTCCCCGGCGGGTTCGGCACCGGCGGCGGGTTCGACGTCGGCGACCTGTTCGGCCGCCAGGGCGCGCAGCAGGCCGGCGGCATGGGCGGGCTCGGCGACCTGCTCGGCGGCCTGTTCAACCGCCGGGGCGGCACGTCCGCGTCGGCCACCAGGCCGAGGCGCGGCGAGGACGTCGAGACCGACGTCCGGATCGACTTCACCGAGGCCGTCAAGGGCGCGACCGTGCCCATGCGGCTGTCCAGCCCGGCGACCTGCGGCACGTGCGCGGGTTCCGGCGCGCGTCCCGGCACGTCCCCGCGGACGTGCACGAACTGCGGCGGCGCCGGGTTGGTCACCCGCAGCCAGGGCGCGTTCGCGTTCTCCGAGCCGTGCGCCGACTGCCGGGGCACCGGGCGGATCGTGGACGACCCGTGCCCGGAGTGCGCGGGCGACGGCGTGAGCACCAAGACCCGCACGTTGACCATCCGCATCCCGGCGGGCGTCGACGACGGCCAGCGGATCAGGCTGGCCGGGCAGGGTGAGCCGGGGCGCAACAACGGGCCCGCCGGCGACCTGTTCGTGCTCGTGCACGTCAACCCGCACCCCATCTTCGGCCGGTCGGGCAACGACCTGACCGTGACCGTTCCGGTGACCTTCCCCGAGCTGGCGCTCGGCACCACGTTGACCGTGCCGACGCTCGAGGGCAAGGTGACGTTGAAGGTTCCCGCCGGCACGGCCAGCGGTCGGGTGCTGCGGGCCAAGGGCAAGGGCATCGCCAAGCGCGACGGCCAGGTCGGCGACCTGCTCATCACGTTGAACGTCGCGGTGCCGAACAACATGGACGCCGCAGCCCGGGAGGCGTTGGAGAACTACGCGTCGGCGACGGCGAAGCACGACCCGCGCGCGGAGCTCAACGCCCTGTTGGAGAAGAGGTCGGTGTGAGCTTCCCGTTCCCGCCCGGCACCGACGAGGACACCCCGTTCTTCGTCATCTCCGTGGCGGCCCAGCTGTCGGGTCTGCACGCGCAGACCCTGCGTGCGTACGACCGGCTCGGCCTGGTGTCGCCGGGCCGCACGTCCGGCGGCGGGCGCCGGTACTCGATGCGCGACATCGTGCTGCTGCGCGAGGTGCAACGCCTCTCGCAGGAGGAGGGCGTCAACCTCGCGGGCGTCAAGCGGATCATCGAGCTGGAGAACGAGGTCGGCGCGCTGCGCGCGAGGGTGCAGGAGCTGACCGAACAACTGGCCTCCGCCATGGCCGCAGCCGAGCACGCCGCCGCGTCGGTGCACGCGTCGTACCGCCGTGACCTGGTGCCGGTGCGGCACGAGACGGCACTGGTCGTCTGGAAGCCGAACTCGAAGCGCTGAGCCGCCTGATGTGTCGCCCAATAGGGTGATCATCTCGGGAAAGTGTACGGAAACACTGTTCCCGTACCTCGGTTAAGCATGAGGAACCCCGCGACGCCGACCCCCACCGCCCTGAACCCCCACGCCCCCGACGCCGGAATCCCCCGATGACGGCGGCCCGCGACGACCGGCCCGGCCCTGCCGCCCTACCAACCGGCCACCGCCCTACCGCCCTACCGACCTGCCGTCGCCCTACCAACCTGGCGGCCGACCGAACCGGGCGACCCGCGCCAGACTGGACCCCGTGGACTACGTCTTCGTGCACGGCACCACCCAGTCGCCCGCGGCCTGGCGCCCGGTGGAGGACCTGCTCCGCCAACGCGGCCACCGCACCGTGGCCGTGGACCTGCCGACCGACCAGCCGCAACTGCGCGCCGTCGACTACGCCGCGATCGCCCGCGCCCAGGCGGGCGACGCGCTGGCCCCGGTCCTGGTGGGGCACTCCGGCGCCGGCCTGCTGATGCCCGCCATCGCACGGGCCCTCGGCGCGTCCCACCTGGCCTGGATCGCCGCGATGATCCCCGGCCCCGTGTCGCTGGCGGACGAACTGGCCGTCGACACGGGCGAGATGTTCAACCCGGAGTGGCGCTCCCTCACCGAACCGCCCACCGCGGACCCCGTGGTGGCCTCGTACTTCCTGTTCCACGACTGCGACCTGGCCGGTGTGCGCGCCGGGCTGCGCACCTTGCGCCTGTTCTACCCCGCCGCGACGTACCGCGAGGTGCACGAGGTGCCTGACCTGCCGTCGACCTACGTCCTGCCGCGTGACGACCGCACGCTGCGGCCGTCGTGGATGCGCCGCGCCGCGCGCGAACGGCTCGGGGTCGAGGCGATCGAGGTCGACGGCGGACACTGCCCGCAGACCAGTCGGCCGGGCACGCTGGCGGCCGTGCTGGGCGCGGCGCGGCCGGCGCGGCCGTGACCAGCACGGCGTGACCAGGGCACCGTGGCCGTGACCAGCACGGCGTGGGCCGATCGGCTGTGACCGGCCGGATCGCGTTGGGCAGCCGAAAGTCCCGCACGGCCCGGCGGCAAACGTGAAAAAGTTTCAGGTAGCGGTTCAGTCCAGCGTGAACGGGTCGTACTTGATCCGGTCGAGTGGGGTGCCGGCGACCAACATCCGCGACACGGTGGCCCGGATCATGGACGGCGAGCCGCACACCAGCACGTCCCGCTCCTCCCACGCCCCGTAACGGGTGACCACGTCGGCGAGCGTGCCCTGCTCCACGCCACGCGCGCCGGGATCGGACTCCAGCACCGGCACGACGGTCAGCCAAGGGTTGGTCATCGCGAACCGCTGGAGGTTGTCCAGGTCGTACAAGTCCTCGCGAGTCCGCCCGCCCATGAACAGGTGCACGCGCGGGTTCTCGCCCCACTGCGCCATCTCGTCGATGATCGCGTGCATCGGCGCGACCCCGGTCCCGCCGGCGACCATCAGCACGTCCCGCCCGGACTTCCGGTCCACGCCGAGCCGGCCCATCGGCGGTCCGAGACGCCAGACGTCACCCGGTTGGGTGTGTCCGACGATCGACCGGCTGACCCACCCGCCCTCGACCGAACGGATGTGGAACTCGATGATGCCGTCGTCACGCGGCGCGTTCGCGGGCGAGTAGTACCGCCACAGCCGAGCGCGTTGCGGCGTCTCGACGCTCACGTACTGCCCGGCGCGGTACCCGACCGGGTGATCCGGCTGCAGCCGCACGACCGCCAGGTCCCAGCTCACCCGCTGGTGGTCGAGCACGGTTGCGTGCCAGTAGGCCGGGCCGTCGTCGGCCGCCGCCGCCTCCTGCATCGCCCGCGCCATGATCGTGTACGCCTCGGCCCAGGCCATCTCGACCTTCGGCGTCCACGCGGGCCCGGCGAACTTCTTCACCGCCGCCAGCAACGCCGTGCCGACGGACTCGTAGTGCACGTTGACCACGCCGAACTTGCGGTGGTCGCGCCCGAGTTGGCGCAGGAACGGGATCAGGTCGTCCGGTCTGTCCACCATCTGCACGACGTGGACGAGGGCGCGCAGCAGTCGGCTGCGCTGGACCTCCATGTTCGCGGGGAACATCTCACGGGTCGCCGGCGCGAGGCTGAAGAGCATGCCGTAGAAGAACTTGGCTACCTCTTCGGCGCGCGGCTCCACCACCGCGAAGCTCTCCCGGATCATCCGCACCATAGCGGTGACACCAGGAGGAGGTTCGCGGTGTGGCGGGCTCGGGATGGGGCTCAACACGGCGTTCGCAGTCATGGTCCGGGCGCAGTCTCCACGTTTCTGGCGGCGCCAGCAAGGGCGCTACGTCCTCGTCAAGCTTCCATCCCGACGAGGGGACACTAACCCGCCAACTGGCCGGTCGACTCCTTGATGCCACCTTCGAGTGCAGTGCGATTACGGACGGTCGCACAACGTTCCCGCGAACGGGTGGTCATTCCCTTCCACATATACCGAATCCAGCGCTTGCGGCCCACCGCCAGACGCACGACTCCTCAGGGGACGTGGGCCGGGTAACACGCCGGCCACGTCGGCGGGACGTCCGATCGGGGTTTACCGGCCGATGTTCACCCCAGTGGCGGCCGGCAGGCCGGCCTGGTGTGGTGGGCCGCAGTCGCCTGTGGATGCCCACCTGCGGATTGTGGACAACTCGCGGGCCGCTGTGGACAACCGGCTGCTACATGTGGGTGACCGGCCTCAGGCCTGCTCGGACCGCTCGGCTGCGCTGCGTTCAACGCAGAACTCGTTGCCCTCCGGGTCGGCCAGCACGACCCACCCCGTGCCGTCCGGCCGGCGCATGTCGGACACCAGCGCCGCCCCGATCCCGAGCAGTCGCTCCACTTCGGCGTCACGCGTCGTGTCGGGTTGGAGGTCGAGGTGGACCCGGTTCTTCACGGTCTTGGGCTCGGGCACCTGGATGAACAGCAACCCGGGCCCGCCGGGCACCGCGACCAGGGCTTCGGGGTCACCCGGGAAGTCGTGTTCGGAGACCGGCAGGCCGGTCACCTTGCTCCAGAAGCCGGCCAGCTCGTAGGCGTTCGCGCAGTCGAAGGTGATGTGGTGCACCAGTGAGGTCATGCGCAGATCGTCGCGGTGGGAGTCGACCGGACGCACCCGAGTTTCGGCAGGGCACGCCGCCGTGGCCCACACCACACGATTCCACTAGGTTGAGCGGAACTGGCTCAACTTTTCTGACGTTGACCTGAGTGATGGCCGGTGGCGCACGCCGGCCCCTTGCGCACGAACACCGACCGAGGTGAGGAATGGACGCTTTCAACCCGACCACGAAGACGCAACAGGCCGTGTCCGCCGCCGTGCAGGCGGCGACCATCGCGGGCAACCCCGACGTCGGCCCGGTCCACCTCCTCGGCGCGCTCCTGGCCCAGGGCGACGGCCTGACCGCGCCCCTGCTCTCCGCCGTCGGCGCGGACCCGAAGCAGGTGCACAAGGAGCTGGAGCAGCTGACCAGGGCGCTGCCCGCGGCCAGCGGGTCGTCCGTGTCGGCGCCCCAGTTCTCCCGCGACGCGGTCCGCGTGCTGAGCAAGGCGCAGGAACTCGCCACCGAGATGGGTGACGAGTACGTGTCGACCGAGCACCTGCTGGTCGGCCTCGCCCACCACGGCGGCCAGGTCGCCGACCTGCTGCGCCGCCACGGCGCGCACCCCGAGGCGCTGAAGGAGGCGTTCGGCAAGGTCCGCGGCTCGGCGCGGGTCACCAGCCCGGACCCGGAGGGCACCTACAAGGCGTTGGAGAAGTACGGCGTCGACCTGACCGAACGCGCGCGCAAGGGCGAGCTGGACCCGGTCATCGGCCGCAACACCGAGATCCGCCGCGTGGTGCAGGTGCTGTCGCGCCGCACGAAGAACAACCCGGTGCTGATCGGCGAGCCGGGCGTCGGCAAGACCGCCATCGTGGAGGGCCTGGCCCAGCGGATCATCGCGGGCGACGTGCCCGAGAGCCTGCGCGGGAAGAAGGTCGTCGCGCTCGACCTCGGCTCGATGGTGGCCGGCGCGAAGTACCGCGGCGAGTTCGAGGAGCGGCTGAAGGCCGTGCTCAAGGAGATCACCGACTCCGCGGGCCAGGTCGTCACGTTCATCGACGAGCTGCACACGATCGTGGGCGCGGGCGCGACCGGCGAGTCCGCCATGGACGCCGGCAACATGATCAAGCCCATGCTGGCCCGCGGCGAGCTGCGCATGGTCGGCGCGACCACGTTGGACGAGTACCGCGAGCACATCGAGAAGGATGCCGCCCTGGAACGCCGCTTCCAGCAGGTCCTCGTCGGCGAGCCGTCGGTCGAGGACACGATCGGCATCCTGCGCGGCCTCAAGGACCGCTACGAGGTGCACCACGGCGTGCGCATCACCGACGCCGCCCTGGTCGCCGCCGCGACCCTGTCCGACCGGTACATCACCGCCCGCTTCCTGCCCGACAAGGCCATCGACCTGGTGGACGAGTCCGCGTCCCGGCTGCGCATGGAGATCGACTCCCGCCCGGTCGAGATCGACGAGGTGGAACGCGCCGTGCGCCGGCTGGAGATCGAGGAGATGGCGCTGGCCAAGGAGTCGGACCCGGCCTCGGTGGAACGCCTGGCCGCGCTGCGCGCCGAGCTGGCCGAGCAGCGCGAGGACCTGTCCGGGCTGACGGCTCGCTGGCAGAACGAGAAGGGCTCGATCGAGAAGGTCCGCGACCTCAAGGAGCAGCTGGAGCAGCTGCGCGGTGAGTCGGAGCGGGCCGAGCGCGACGGCGACCTCGGCCGGGCCGCCGAGCTGCGGTACGGGCGCATCCCGGCGTTGGAGAAGGAGCTGGAGGCGGCCACCCGCACCACCCAGGACGCCGCCGTGATGCTGAAGGAGGAGGTCGGGCCGGACGACGTGGCCGACGTGGTCTCCGCGTGGACGGGCATCCCGGCGGGCCGGCTGCTCGAAGGCGAGACGGCGAAGCTGCTGCGCATGGAGGACGAGCTGGCCAAGCGCGTGGTCGGCCAGGCCGAGGCGGTGCGGGTCGTGTCGGACGCGGTGCGGCGCACCCGTGCGGGCGTGGCGGACCCGGACCGGCCGACCGGCTCGTTCCTGTTCCTCGGCCCGACCGGCGTCGGCAAGACGGAGCTGGCGAAGGCGCTGGCGGAGTTCCTGTTCGACGACGAGCGGGCGATGATCCGGATCGACATGAGCGAGTACTCCGAGAAGCACTCGGTGGCCCGCCTGGTCGGCGCGCCTCCCGGGTACGTCGGCTACGACCAGGGTGGGCAGCTGACCGAGTCGGTCCGCCGCCGCCCGTACTCGGTCGTGCTGCTGGACGAGGTCGAAAAAGCTCACCCGGACGTGTTCGACGTGCTGCTGCAGGTGCTCGACGACGGCAGGCTCACCGACGGCCAGGGCCGCACGGTCGACTTCCGCAACACCATCCTGGTGCTGACCTCGAACCTCGGCTCGCACGTCATCGCGGACGCAACCCTGGACGAGCGGCAGCGCAACGACGCCGTCATGTCGATCGTGCGGACGCACTTCAAGCCGGAGTTCCTCAACCGGCTGGACGACGTCGTGGTGTTCCACTCGCTGGCCACCGAGGAGCTGACGTCCATCGTGGACATCCAGGTGGATCGGCTGGGGCAGCGCCTGTCGCAGCGGCGGCTGACCCTGGACGTCACCCCGGCCGCGCGCGAGTGGCTGGCGCTGAACGGCTTCGACCCGGTGTACGGGGCCCGGCCGTTGCGGCGGCTGGTGCAGTCGTCCATCGGCGACCAGCTGGCGAAGGAGCTGCTGGCGGGCGAGGTGCGTGACGGTGACACGGTGAAGGTCGAGGTGCTGGACGACCACTCGGGCCTGATCGTCGGCAAGGCCTGATCCCGGCGCGCTCGACGTTCGCCCCAGGTCGGCGGGACGCGCTCGGTGCAGCCGGGACAACCGGCTCCCGAGCGCTCCCGCCGCCTCACGACCTGACCACGCCCGCCGCCCGCCGCTCCGTAGCGTTCCGTCCGGGAGTCCGGGAGTCCGGGAGTCCGGGAGTCCGGGAGTCCGGAGGTCGGGTGGTTCCGCTGTCCGGCGTTCCGCCGTTCCGCGTTCGCCCGCGTTCCGCGGTCTCTCGTTCGGAGCTCGCTCCGCAGGGGTCCCCGACCGGGGGATCCCCGATTTTTACTCTGCCGGCCGGGACCGACACCGGGTGGGTGGTCGGGGCGTGCCTGTGGACAACGCTGTGGCCTGTGGATAAGTAGTGGCCGGCCGTCGTCGGACGTGCCTGAGCCGCCGCCGCGCCCTACCGGCGAGACGGGTAACAGCTTGATCCGTTTGCGCGACCCACGCCCCAAGTGATCTTCGTTTGTTCATCGCCGCCCGCTACTCTCGCACCGTGGGCATACCGGCGTGGGTCTGGTTCACCGTCGCCGCGGTAGCGGGCGTCGCGGGGTTCGCCCTGCTCGCGACCGACCGGGCACAGCGAACCGCGCGAAACCGCGAACGCCGCCGCTGGGCGGCGCTGCGCGGCTGGCAGTTCGAGGAGACCGACCACGTGCTGCCCACCCGCTGGGAGAGCGGCGCGATCGCCTACTACGGCGTCGGCGTGGCCAAGGACGTCGTCGCCGGCTCCACCTTCACCGCCGACGGCCGCCGCCAGGTCTACGTGCTCGACCACGAGACCGGCGGCAAGGTCAACTCCGTGCTCGTCGGCGTGCGCTGCCGCCGGGCGTTGCCCGTGGTCATCGAGCTGTGGCTGCCCAGCGTGCCGTTCCAACGCGACCAGATGCCCGACCTGCTCGGACCGGTCGGCTCGCGGTACGCGTTCGTCAGCGAGCTGCCCGCCGCGCGCAAGCTCATCAACCCGGACCTGGTCGACGCCGCCGAGGAGATCGGCGGTGACGTCACCGTAGTCTGGCTGGAGAACGACTGGGTGCTCGCCGCCGCACCGCCCAACTCCACCCCCGCCCGCCTGGAACGGCTGCTGCGCGACCTCGGCGAACTGGCCGACGTGATCGACCCGTTCGAGGCCGACCCCGAGTCCGACACCGGTGGCGAGGTCCACCGCCCGCAGTTCGGGCGCAAGCCGTGACGCCGCCGACCGCCCTGGTGACGGGCGCGTCGTCGGGCATCGGCGCCGCGTTCGCCCGCAGGCTCGCCGCCGAGGGCCACGACCTGGTGCTCGTCGCCCGCGACGAACGGCGGCTGGAGGAGACGGCGGCCAAGCTGCGCGCCGCGCACGGCATCACCGCCGAGGTGCTGCCCGCCGACCTGGCCACCGACGCCGGCCGGACCGAGGTCGCCGACTTCCTCGCCGAACGCGAGGTCGACCTGCTGGTCAACAACGCGGGCTTCGCGATCTCGAACGAGTTCTTCACCGCCGACCCGCTCGAACTGCAGTCCCAGCTGGACGTGAACGTGACGAGCGTGCTGCGGCTGACCCGCGCGGCGCTGCCGGGGATGGTGGCGCGCGGGCGCGGCGCGGTGGTCAACGTGTCCAGCGTGGCGGGCTTCCTGCCCGGCCGCGGCACGACCTACAGCGCCGACAAGGCGTGGGTGACCGCGTTCTCCGAGGGCATGGCGATGGCCACGGCGGGCACGGGCGTGCGCGTGATGGCGTTGTGCCCGGGTTTCGTGCGCACCGAGTTCCACCAGCGGGCGAAGATCGACATGTCCGCCACGCCCGACGTGCTCTACCTCGACGCCGACCGGGTGGTGCACGACGGCCTCGCCGACCTGCGCGCGGGCAAGCCGGTGTCCGTGCCGGGCGCCCAGTACAAAGCCATCACGGTGTTGGTGCGGCTGGTTCCGCGCGCGCTGGTCAGGCGGATAGCCTCCCGCGCGGCGGGCGGACGAGGACGCACTTAGAAGAGCCGGGAACCCGAACCCGGTCCGGTCCGTCCCACTCCACTAGTTGGAACAGGGAGGAACCGTCCATGGGCGAACAGTTCAGCGTGGAGCCGCCCGAGCTCCGCGGCTACGGCGAGTTGCTGAGCCGCAACGCGCAGCACTTCATGACGATCAAGGACCACGCGATCTCCAAGGGCGGCGACACCTCGGGGTTCACCGGTCTGCTCTCGCTGCTGCAGCCCATCGTGACGGGCGTGGCCTCCCTGTACGGGGAGACCCTCGACTTCGCGAACCAGATGATGGTCAAGGAGGCGGAGAGCCTCAACAAGGCCGCCGACATGTACGAGAAGAACGAAGAGATGGTGATGAGCGTCCTCGACCGGGTGCTGTCCCAGCTCCACGCCGTGGCCGAGGCGCCGTCGCTCGGAGGTGGCCGGTGACCGCGTACGCGGACGTCGAAGACCCGTCGGCCGCGCTCAGCGCCGCCGCGGAGGACCGGCCCGGCCGGCAGTCGACCAAGGAGCTCATCGAGAAGGCCGGCTGGAAGATCCAGGGCGTCAACTGGATCTACGAGAAGGTCACCGGCGAGAACCTGCTCGACGCGCTGATCAAGCCGCTGCTCGGCGACTTCGAGAAGATCGACGAGAACGCCAACGCGTGGGACCGGGTCGCCAAGGCGCTCGACTCCGTGCGGCACAACGTGGACGCGGGCGCCGAGCAGCTGTCGTCGCACTGGGACGGTGACGCGGCGAAGGCGTTCGAGACGCGCATGGGCACCATGTGGGTGATCGCCATCGAGGCGGACTCGCAGGTCGCGCGGATCATCGGCAACCAGTTCCGGTCCACGGCCAGCACCTGCCGCACGGCGTGCGGCCTCGCGTTGACGTTGCTGGACATGCTGGTCGGCAAGCTGATGGAAGCCGCGATGACGGCGTGGATCCCGGTCGTCGGCTGGGGCCGCGCGGTGTGGATGGTCTACGACGCGATCCAGATCGTGGACGCCATCCGCAAGATCATCATCTCCATCCAGACGCTGATCGAGGGCGTCCAGGGCATGATCGACGGCATCGTCGCCATGGGCACCGCGCTGTCCAAGCTGAAGGACGTGCGCGACGTCAGCGACCTGCTCGACGTGGTCGACGGGTACCAGGACGGCAAGGAGAAGTACGACAACGGCGTGGCCGCGGCGAAGTCCGGGGCGATCGGTGTCGGGTTGGGCGCGTACGGCCTGGGCAAGGCGGGCAACGCGGCGAACGGCCGCTACAACCAGCCGCCACCCACATCACCGGCGCCCGCTCCGGCCGGCGCGAGTTCGGGCTCCGGGTCGGGTTCCGGCGGAGGTGATGGGCAGTGACGTTCCCGTACGACAAGGCGAAGCTGGACGCGCTGGTCGCCGACGTCGAGAAGCGGATGGCGAACGTCGAGGAGACCGCGCGGGCGGCGAGCCAGGTGCAGCTGCGGTCGCGCGGGCTGACGCAGGCGGACTTCGCCGAGATCTCGCGGTTCGCCAACAGCCCCGGTGCGCCTCGTGAGCTGAAGGAGCTGGCGCGGCGGGTCGACGCGGGTGAGATGTCCTGGGAGGACATCGCGTCCGGGCGGGCCGTGGACGACGAGGGGGTGCAGCGCGCTCTGCAGACCGGTGTGCCGGACCTGCAGCGCGCGTACACGGCGATCCAGGAGGGCAACGACCCGGAGGACGTCGTCTCGGCGGGTTCGTCGCGGCCGGGTGGTCGCCGCGACGATGACGACGACGAGCCGAACAAGTTCACCGAGGACGCCTGGTAGACGAGGTGTGGTCAGGCCTGAGGCCGAGGGCTCCGCGGAGTTGTCCACAGGCGCCGGCCTGACCACCTCGAATTGTCTGACCTCAGGGGCAGAATAAAAGCAGGGGTCCCCTTGGCGGGGACGCCTGCGTAGCTCCGGCGGTGCACGAGCCGGGGTTCGTCCGACCGCGGACGAGCCCAGGTGAGTCCGATGGTGACGAACCGGGCACGGCGGATGGTGCACCAGCCCGGTGGGTCCGCGGTGGACGAGTCTGGGTGAGTCGGGCGGTGGACGAGTCCGGCTGAGTCCGGAAGCGGCACGGAGTGCGGTGCGTCGGTCGGCGCCGGGGCTGGACGCGCGCCGGTCAGTTCGAGCTCAGGTCAACGTGGGGAAGTCGAACCCGCCGGCACTGGTGTGGTTCGTCCCCACCCCGCGCACCACGTCGTACGCCACGGCCGCCGCGATCGCCAGCGAGCGGACCGGGTCCGGCGTGCCCGGCCGGATGCTCAGCACGTCCCGCCGCACGCGCCGCCCGTCCCGCTTCGCGATCGCGCCCGGGCTGAACGACGCCACCTCGTGCAGCAGGCACAGCCGCTGCCCGGCCGCGTCGAGCAGGCCGTAAGCGCCGTGCCCCTCGTGCCGCACGGAGCCGACCACGGACCCGTCCGGCCACGTCACGCGCGTCGGCGGCTTGCCGGACCCCTTGCGGATCAGCAGCAGCTGCCGCCCGCGGTCGGCCAGGGCGAGGTCGAAGGTCGTCCGGCCGGAGAACGCGGTGGCGCGCAACAACTTCCGCAGCGGCCCGAGGAACCGGCGCTCCGAGACCGACGCGACCAACGCGCCGCCGCCGTCGTAGACGTCGTTTCGGTACCTGGTGCCCAGCAGGTGGCGCAGCACGCCCCAGGGCTGCTCGATGATCAAGGTGTCGGTGCCGGGAAGGGTCACGGTGTGCCAGCGTACGGCGCGGTATGACACTCTTGGCAGCCGTGCGAACTGAAGTGGTCCTGGACGCCGCGGCGAAGGCCGAGCTGGCGCGGTTGGTGAGCGAGTTGGCCGTGGTGCACGGCAAGGTGACGCTGTCCTCGGGAGCCGAGGCCGACTACTACATCGACCTGCGCCGGGCGACGCTGCACCACGCCGCGTCACCCCTGATCGGCAAGCTGCTCCGGCAGCTCACCGCCGACTGGGACTACGTGGCCGCGGGCGGGTTGACGTTGGGCGCGGACCCGGTGGCGTGCGCGATGATGCACGCCGCCGCGAACGCGGGCGAGGTGCTGGACGCGTTCGTCGTGCGCAAAGCGGCCAAGCAGCACGGCATGCAGCGGCGCATCGAGGGCATCGAGGTCGCCGGGCAGCGGGTGCTGGCGGTCGAGGACACCTCCACCACCGGTGGCAGCGTGCTGACCGCCGTCGAGGCACTGCGCGAGCAGGGCGCCACGGTGGTCGGCGTCGCGACGGTCGTCGACCGCGGCACGGGCGCGCGCGAGGTGATCGAGGAGGCCGGGCTGCCGTACCGGTACCTGCTGGACCTGGCCGACCTGGGCCTGGCCTGACATGGCCGGCGCCCTGGTCCTGCTGCTGGTGATCGTGGCGATCCTGGGCGTCGGGGTCGCCGTGGGGTTGTCGCGCCGCAAGCGGAACCCGTTCACGAACCAGCAGTTCGTGAACCAGTGGGAGCAGCAGATGCGGGCGCTGGAGGCGTCCCTGGGGTGGCGGTTCGTCGCCGAGGACCAGGGCTTCCAGGAACGCGTGCCGCAGGTCGGGCGGATGCTGGAGGCCGACCGGAGCCGGGTGAAGTTCCAGCTCGTCGGCCACTGGCGCGGGGTGCCCGTGCTGGCCGTGGAGGTGGTGTTCCGCGCGGACAACGTGGTCACGTCGGAGTACCGCACCTACGCGGTGGTGGTCGTGCCGCGCCCGATGCCGGGGCCGTGGGTGCTGATCAGCCCGCGCGAGGACAGCGTGTGGGGGTTGTTCGAGCAGTTCGTGGAGACCGGCGACCCGGCGTTCGACGCGCGCTACGAGGTGCGCCGCCGCAACCCCGCGTTCGCCTCGGCGCTGCTCGCCTCCGGCCTCACGCAGGCCCTGTTGCAGGACCCGCGGGCGAACGGCGTGGCGATCGCGTTCGACGAGCACAACCTCGCCGCCGCCGTGCCGGGCCCGCTGCTGCAGGCCCCGCTCGCCCACCTGGCCGACCTGCTGCTGGACGTGGCGGGCCGGGTGCCGTGGCAGGCGCTGCCCCGGGGCTGAACCCGGGGTGCCCGTAATTGGCGGGCACGTGATCCCTTGGCGGCCTACTGTGGGAAGCAGGGAGGTCGCTATGGTCGCGCACGCTTTAGCCGAGCTGGTCATGGTGGTGCACTTCGCCGTCCTGCTCTTCCTGGTGGTCGGCGGGTTCCTGGCCTGGCGGTGGCCGAGGGTGCTGTACTTCCACCTGGCGATGGCGACCTGGGGCCTGCTGATCGTCCTGTTCCCGCTCGCCTGCCCCCTCACGTGGCTGGAGAACGAGCTCCGCGCCGCCGCCGGGCGACCCCAGCTCGCGAACGGCTTCATCGACACCTACATCGACGGCGTCCTCTACCCGGACTCCGCGGCACGCCTGGTGCAGGTGCTCGTGGCGGTCGTCGTGCTGGTCTCGTGGACCGGTTACTACCTCAAACGACGCGATGAACAGGCCTGTAATTCAGTGCAGTTCACCAATCAGCGATAAAGCGGCCATTCGTCCCTCACCGGGGTGGCCTAATCGCCCGACCCGTCCGTACCAATCTCATTTCCAGGGCTGTCCGGTGCCTTACCCTTCAGCTATGGGTCGGGGAAGGGCGGTCGGCGATGGGGGTGGCTCGGGCAAGTCTTGACGTTCGCGAACCGGTGCACCGGGCAAGGCGCAGGACGCCGGCCTCGGCGGTCGGTCAGCGGTTGCGCGATTACGTGGTCTACACGCCGATCCTGGGACCGGTGGAGGGCGGGGCGGCTCTCGCGCTGGTCGGCGGCTTCACGGCCGCCGCCGCGGGGCACGGGTACGTGCGAACCGCGGGGCTGGCACTGGTGGCGGGTGCCATTGCGGTCGTGTTCGCGATGCTCGTGGTCAACCGCGTGGTGTGGCGCGGTCGGGACGTCCTGGAACGCAGGCTGTTGTTGGAGTACTGCGACCGGCTGGAAAAGGTCCACGGCCAGAAATGGTCGGTGAAGAGCTGGGTGCAGGAAGTCGACATCCAGCCGAACGGCGACGTGCGGCAGCGCATTTCGTTCACCGTCGTCGCGCTGTGCGAGGTGCTGTACTTCTGCACGTTCCACGACCGCGTCAACTGGAACTGGCCCAAGCGCCACCGGCGCCGGGTGCAGGCTCACGTGCGCAGCGTGGAGGTCCGCGGCGAGGGCGGGACCAGGTACGACTTCACCACGTCGTGGCTGGACAACGGCGTGCTGAAGATGGTCGTCCACCTCCACGAGAGGGTCCCGCGCGGCGGGGAGGTGAGCCTTTCCGTGGACATGTTCTGGCCCGCGAAGTGCCTGCCGTTGATGCGCGGCGACCGGGCGGACGAGTTCCTGACCTCGTTCGCGGAGCCGGTGCCGTTCGCGCAGTACGTGATTCGGCTCCCCGTCGGCGAACGGGCGTCATTCGACAAGATCGGGATGCTCACCGAGCAGGACGACTACGCGCTCACCAGGGAGCTGAACCAGGCCGGGCAGCCGGAAACGACGCTGACGGTGCGGAACCTGCCCGCCTACCGGAAGTTCGGCGTGCGGTTGGACTTGGCATGACGGGCCCGATATCGCGGAGTGGGCCCGTCACCGGCGGTCCGACGTCACTTGTCGGTGTTGCCGCCGCTGCCGCTTTCCCCACCTGCGACCACGAGGGTTTTTCCTGTTCTGCTCATCGACCGCGCTAAGCTGCCGTACCGGTATTCCTGTCGAGCTGGAATCTGGCCATCATGCCGCAAGACGGGAGATCGGCAAAATGCGAGCACCGCTCGTACTTGAATCCCGGTCGGTCGGACGCATCAGGGTACCCGCCCGGCTCTCGGCTTGGTCGTGCCAGTAGGGGTGAGTCATCATCCCGGCATGTCGGTAGTGGTCCTCGAAGGGTTTCACGCGGTCAAGCACGCGGTTCGGTTCGGTGGATCGGTGGGGACCGTGGTGGTGCTCGACCGGGAGAGGGCGGTGGCGCTCGCGAGGTCCCACGCGCCCGACCTCGTGGACGTCTTCGAGCGGGCGCGGGTGGTGGGGGCGCCGGAGTTCGAGAAGGTGATCGGGCGGTCGCACCCGACCGGGGTCGGAGGGCTCGCCGAACGGCCCGTGGTCGAGTGGGGGCGGGCTGCGCGCGGTGCGCCGCTGGTGCTGCTGGACAACCCGCGCAACCTCGGCAACTTCGGCGCGGTGATCCGGGTGGCGGCCGGGCTCGGTGCGGGTGGGGTGGTGTCGCTCGGCGACGTCGACCCGTGGCACCCGAACGTGCTGCGCGGCAGCGCCGGGTTGCACTTCGCGCTGCCCGTCGGCCGGCTCGACGGGATCGACGACGTCCGCGGCACGGTGATCGCGTTCGACGCCGACGGCCGGGAGCTGCGCGACGTGCGGATCCCCGACGACGCCGTGCTGGCCTTCGGCTCGGAGCGGCACGGGCTCTCGCCCGAGGTGCGGGCACGGGCGGACCTGGTGGTCTCGCTGCCCATGCGGCCGAAGGTGTCGAGCTACAACCTGACCACGAGCGTCGCCATGGGGCTCTACCACTGGGAACTGTTCCGGCGAGCTTCTTGAACGGTTCAGTCGGCAGGCTGGTGAGGTGACGTCACCACCGAAGCTCCTCGCCGCGCGCGCCGGTGTCGCCGAGCGCGCGGTCGAGTCCCGGCACCTGCGTCGGGTCTGGGGAGTTCCGGGCACGGCCCTCGGCGCGGTCGCCTGGCCGCCCGGTTGGCCCGCCCGGCTGCACGTCCGGTTCGGCTACTGGTGGCAGGCGCACCTGCTGGACTGCGTCCTGGACGCCCAGCTCCGCTCGCCGAAGGCCGCGCGGGTGGCGTTGGTGCAGCGGCTCGTGCGCGGCATCCGGGTGCGCAACCTGGTCGGCTGGACCAACGACTACTACGACGACGTGGCGTGGCTCGGCCTCGCGCTGCTGCGCGCCGAACGGGAAGTCGGGATCGCCAGGCCGAAGGCCATCGCCACGATCGCCGACCGCCTGCGCGAGGGCTGGACCGACCACGGCGGCGGCGGCATCTGGTGGCGGCGCGACGACGACTTCAAGAACGTGCCCGCCAACGGTCCGGCGGCGATCCTGTTCGCCCGGCTCGGCGCGCGGGCCGACCTCGGCCGCGCCCGGTCCGTCGTCGACTGGATCGAGGACAACCTGGCGGACCCGGAGACCGGCCTGGTGTGGGACGGGCTGCACGTGCACCCCGACGGCACGGTCCGCGAGGTCGAGAAGAACCTCTACACCTACTGCCAGGGCGTGGTGCTCGGCGCGTGCGTGGAGCTGGGAGGCCGCTACCAGGACAAGGCGGCGCGGATCATCGACGCCGTCGACAAGCACCTGGCCACCGACGGCGTCCTGCGCGGGCACGGCGGCGGCGACGGCGGCCTGTTCAGCGGCATCCTCACCCGCTACCTGGCGCAGGCCGCGCTGCGGCTCGACCGGCCCGAGGCGGCCCGCGCGGCGGACCTCGTGTTCGCCTCGGCGAACGCCGTGTGGGCGAACCGGACGGCGGTGGTGAGCGGACCGCTGTTCGGCCCGGAGTGGTCCGAGCCCGCGGTCAGGGGCGGCGGTCCGGAGCGCGACCTGTCCGTCCAGCTCGGCGGGTGGATGGCGCTGGAGGCCGCCGCCCTGCTGGAGCGCGACGGGATCTCGCCGTCACGGAGCTGAGCCTCACGGCGCCGAGCCGTCAGTGGCAGCCGCACGACCGCCGGTGCCGCAGCACGGGCGGCAGCCGGATCGTCTCCGGCGCCCGCTCCGGGTCCTCGATGCGGGACAGCAGCAGCCGCACCGCCGTGCGCCCGATCTCCTCCACCGGCTGCGCCATCGACGTCAGCGGCGGGTCGACCAGCTCGGCCCACTCCACCTCGTCGTAGGTCACCAGCGCCAGCTCCGACCCGATCCGCACACCCCGGGCCCGCGCCGTGCGCAGCACGTCCACCAGCACCTGGTGGTCGCTCACCACCACGCCCGAGACCTGCCCGAGCAGCGGCTCCAACGACGGCCGCACGAGGTCCTCGTCCCACGCGAGTCCCGCCCGGCCGAGCCCGAGCCGGTAGCCGAGCACGCGCTCGTCCGTGGTCGCGAGCCCCGGCTGGCCGGACACCAGCCCGATCCGCCGGTGGCCCAGCTCCGCCAGGTGCCGGACCAGCGTGGACGTGGCCTGCACGTTCTCCGGGCCGACCTGGTCGACGTCCTTCGCCACGGTCAGCCGGTCCACCAGCACCGTCGGCACGCCCAACCGGCGCAGCTCGGGCAGCGCGGCCGAGCCGGACGTCGGCGTGAGCAGCACCCCGTCCACCCGCCGTGAGCGGAGCATCCGCACCGCGGCCTGCTCGGACTCGGCGGTGTCGCGGGTGTCGATGAGCACGAGCGTGTAACCCGACCTGGTGGCCTCGCCCTCGATCGCCGCGATCAGCTCGGCGAAGTACGGGTGCGAGACCAGCGACACCGCGAGGCCGAGGGACTTCGTGCCGCCGGTGACGAGGGAGCGCGCGATGGCGTCGCCGGTGTAGCCGGTCTCCTCGATCGCCTTGAGCACCCGTTCCCTGGTCGCCGAAGCGACCGACCTGGTCTCGTTGATCACGTGTGAGACCGTGGTGATGGAGACGCCGGCGAGACTGGCGACCTCCCGCATGGTGACCATGGACTCGTCCCCGTTCGGGCTGGCGCAAGCGATTGCGTGGGGACTTTACCTGGTAGGAGGGACGTGCCGTGGCTTCTGTGCTGTGTGTCGGGCTGACGACCGTCGACGTGAGCCAGCGGGTGGCCGAGTTCCCCGTCCCCGGCCAGAAGGTGCAGTCGCTCGGCGTGCACCTGGCGCCCGGCGGTCCGGCGGCGAACGCGGCGCGCGCGGTGGCCGCGCTGGGGCACCGGGCCGTGCTGCTGACCGCGCTGGGCGGCGAGCTCGGCGACTTCGCGCTGGCCCGGCTGCACCCGGTGGAGGTGCGCTCGGTCGGCGCCGGCGGTCCGGCGCTGAGCATGGTCGCGGTGCGCGAGCGCGACGGCGAGCGGACCGTGATCTCGCGCAACGCCGTCGGGTTCGCCGCCGACGTCGCCGTGGACCCGGCGCTGGTGGAGGCGGCGGACGTGGTGCTGGTGGACGGCCACCTCGGCCCGCTCGCCCTCTGGGCCGCCCGGCACGCGAGACGCCTCGGCGTGCCCGTGGTGCTGGACGCGGGCAGCTGGAAACCCGTGCTGGACGACCTGCTGCCGCTGGTGGACGTGGCCGCGTGCTCGGCCGCGTTCGAGCTGTCGGAGGCCGAGCTGCACGCCAGGGGCGTGCCGCTGGTGATCCGCACGCACGGCCCGCGTCCCGTCACCTGGTCGCGTGGTGGTGCCACCGGCTCGCAACCGGTACCTGTTGTCGAGGCACGCGACACCAACGGCGCGGGCGACGTGTGGCACGGTGCGCTGGCGGTCGCGGTCGCCGAGGGCCTGGCGGTGGACGACGCCGTCCGGTCCGCGAACGAGGTCGCCGCGGTGCGGGTGCGCCACACCGCGTGGGACTGGGTGGAGGAGCTGGGACGGTGGCGGGACAGCGGGTGAAGTTCGACGAGCTGGTCGACCGGGCGCGGCTGCTGGTGGACACCGGTGAGCGCAAGCTCCTCGGCATCGGCGGCGCGCCGGGCTCGGGCAAGTCGACGTTGGCGCGCCGGCTGGTGGACGCGCTGGGCGAGGACGCCGCCCTGGTCGGCATGGACGGCTTCCACCTGGCCCAGCGCGAGCTGGACCGGCTGGGCATCGCCGACCGCAAGGGCGCGCCGGACACGTTCGACGTCCCCGGCTACGTCGACCTGCTCGGGCGGCTGAAGGCGTGCGGGCCCGACGTGGTGTACGCGCCGGAGTTCCGCCGCGAGCTCGAGGAGCCGATCGCGTGCGCGGTGCCGGTCGACCCGGCCGTGCCGCTGGTCGTCACCGAGGGCAACTACCTGCTGATGCAGTACGACAAGTGGAAGCGCGTGCGGGTCGTGCTGGACGAGGCGTGGTTCCTGATGGTCGACGAGGGCCTGCGGGTGGCGCGGCTGATCGACCGGCACGTCCGGTACGGGCGGTCGGTGGAGGACGCGAGCGAACGCGTGCTGCACGGCACCGACCACGTGAACGCGCTCATGGTGAACGCGTCCAAGTCCGCCGCCGACCTCGTGATCACGGAGGTGCTGTGAGGCGTTACGACGCCGCGGTGACCTCTTCGTCCACCGGCTTCTTCATCTCCTGCCGGTACCGGTAGAAGCCGTAGGCGGTGCCGAAGACGAAGAACGCGATGCTCACGACGACCGCGACCGTCTCCAGCCACGGCACGGCGGTCAGCAGGCCCGCGCCGTAGTAGCCGGCCAGCACCAGCGTCGGCACCCACGCGATCGCGCCGATGGTCGTGGCCAGCATGAACCGCTTCGAGTCCATCCGCGCCGCGCCCGCGATCATCGGCGCCAGCGTGCGGACCCAAGGGATCCACCGGGCCAGCACGACCGCCCAGAAGCCTCGTCGGTCGAGGAAGTCGCGGGCCTTGGCGAGGTTCTCCTTGTTGAGGACCTTGCCGCCGCGGCGGGCCAGCAGGCGGGTGCCGGTGTGCCGGCCGATGTAGTAGCCGATCTGGTTGCCGACGACGGCCACCGCGAGCGCGGCCCCCGACAGCAGCCAGGCGGACAGCTCGGCCTCGTGGGACGCGAGCACCACACCGGCGGCGAACAGCAGCGAATCGCCGGGCAGGAACAGGCCGAAGATGAAGGCGCACTCGAAGAAGATGAAGCTCAGCGTGATCAGCCACACGGCCATCGGGCCTGCGGAGTCGAGCTGAACGAATGCGACAGTCTCGGACGTTGCGGACAACACCACGCCATGCAGCCTACGTGGGACCCCGGCGTCGCCTGGGCGACATGGGGATAACGCGTTGCCGAAGCCTCGGGGACGTGGCGGTTCGCACCGGCGTGAACACGGACTGGAGTGATCACCGTCACCGGGGATAGCGTGGACGGATGGAGGCCTTGCTCGCCGAACTCCGCTCCGCCGTCGGCGCCGACGCGGTCCTGACCGACGTCGACGTGACCGCGAGCTACCAGCGCGACATGATGCCGCTGGCGCCCTACGGGCAGCCGCTGGCGGTGGTGCTGCCGACGTCCGCCGCACAGGTGCAGGCGGTCGTGCGGGCCTGTGCGGCCGCGCGCACGCCGATCGTGCCGCGCGGCGCGGGCAGCGGGCTGTCCGGCGCGGCCAACGCCGTCGAGGGCTGCGTGGTGCTCGCCACCACGAAGATGAACGCGATCGTGGAGGTCGACCCGGACAACCGGCTGGCCGTGGTCGAGCCGGGCGTGGTGAACCTCGACCTGCGCGGCGCGGTGGAGAAGCACGGGCTGTTCTACCCGCCCGACCCGTCCAGCTACGACTGGTGCACGATCGGCGGGAACCTGTCCACCAACGCGGGCGGGCTGTGCTGCGTGAAGTACGGCGTGACCACGGACTCCGTGCTCGGGCTCGACGTGGTGCTGGCCGACGGCGAGCTGCTGCGGACCGGTCGGCGCACGGTCAAGGGCGTCGCCGGGTACGACCTGACCAAGCTGTTCGTCGGCAGCGAGGGCACGCTCGGCGTGATCACCCGCGCGACCCTGGCGCTGCGGCCGCTGCCGCAGGCGCCCGCCACGCTCGTGGCCACGTTCGGCAGCACGGCGGAGGCGGGCGTCGCGGTGAGCCGCGTGGTGACCGAGGGCATCGTGCCGTCGTTGATGGAGATCATGGACCGCACGTCCATCCGGGCCGTCGAGCAGTACCTGAAGACCGACCTGAACGCGGGCGCGGCGCTGCTGCTGTGCCAGTCCGACTCGGGCGGCGAGGCGGGGCGGCACGAGCTGGCGGCGATCGAGCAGGCGTGCGTCGCGGCGGGCGCCGAGCTCGTCTACGCCACCGACGACCTCTCCGAGGGGCGCGACCTGCTGACCGCGCGGCGCGCCGTGCTGAACGCGCTGGAGATCTACGGCGCGTGGCTGACCGACGACGTGTGCGTGCCGCGGACGAAGATCGCCGAGCTGATCGCCGGGTGCGAGCGGATCAGCGAGTCGGTGGGCCTGCGGATCGCCGTGGTCGGGCACGCCGGCGACGGCAACATG
This sequence comes from Actinosynnema sp. NPDC037264, assembly GCF_055603705.1. Classification (NCBI taxonomy): domain Bacteria; kingdom Bacillati; phylum Actinomycetota; class Actinomycetes; order Pseudonocardiales; family Pseudonocardiaceae; genus Actinosynnema; species Actinosynnema sp. NPDC037264. The sequence continues at coordinate 391,109 of NZ_JBVJVK010000001.1, forward strand.
CACCCCACGATCGTCTACGACCCGGCGTCGGAGGACGAGTTCGCGCGGGCGCGGCGGGCGTTCGACGAGATCCTGGCCCTGGGGCTGGCGCTCGGCGGCACGATCACCGGCGAGCACGGCGTCGGCAAGATCAAGCGCGAGTGGCTGGCGCGCGAGATCGGCCCGGTCGGCCTGCGGGTCCACCGCGAGATCAAGCGCGCGCTGGACCCGGAGAACCTCTTCAACCCGGGCTCGATGTTCGACCTGGGGTAGCGGTCAGTCGAGGGGCTTGATGCGCTGGGTCTCGTCGACCCGGTCGATGACCTGGGTGATGTCGGCCGCCTCCTGCGCGAGCAGGCTCTTCTTCTCGCGGCGCGCCTTGACGACCTCGATGATGATCGGGACGACCGAGATCAGCACGATCAGGATCAGGATCATCTCGAGGTTGTCGCGGACGAACTGGATCTGGCCGAGGAAGTAGCCGAGCACCGTCAGGCCCGCGGCCCACGCGACGCCGCCGATCAGCGAGTACGTGAAGTACTTGCGCGCGTCCATCCGGCCGACGCCCGCCATGGCGGTGATGAACGTCCGCACGATCGGCACGAACCGGGCCATCACGATCGCGCGCGCGCCGTACTTGTCGAAGAACTCGTGCGTCTTGTCGACGTACTCCTTCTTGAAGATCTTCGACTCGGGCTTGTTGAACAGCGCCGGTCCGGCCCGGTGGCCGATCCAGTAGCCGACCACGTTGCCCGCGAGCGCGCACACCGTGAGCAGCAGGCACACCAGCCACAACGGGTACTCCAGCACCCCCGAGGCCACGAACAGGCCCGCGGTGAACAGCAGCGAGTCACCGGGCAGGAAGAAGCCCACCAACAGGCCGCATTCCGCGAAGACGATGAAGCACAGGCCGACCAGCATGTACGGCCCGAGCCCCTTGAGCAGGATCGCCGGGTCGAGCCAGTCCGGACCGAGGGCAACCGTGGAGGTGAGCGCGACAGTCACGGCGACCACGGTACAGGCACTACCTGAGCGTCATGACCGCCACGACCGTGCCCGCGGCCAGCCCGAGCAGCACCGCCAGCAGCAGCACCCACCCCGCGCCCAGCGCCGGGCGGACCCGCCGCACGGGCACGTGGGGGTGCGCGCCGGAGCTGGTGGCCTGTGCGCGCAACGCGTCGGCCACCAGCTTCTCGTGGTCTTCGGGCACGAGCTCAGTCTTTCACCCACGCGCCCCGGCTCATCACCTCGCGCGGCCTCAGCTCGGCGTCCAGCACCACGACGTCGGCCGCGAGACCGGCGCGCAGCTCACCCGTGCGGCCCTGCAAGCCGAGCAGCCGGGCGGGCCTGGTCGACGTGGCGTGCACGGCCTCCTCGACGGTCAGGCCGCACGACTGCACCGCGTTGCGGAACGCCGCGTCCATGGTCAGCGTGCTGCCCGCGAGGGACGCGCCACCGGCCAGCGTCGGCACGCCGTCCACCACCCGCACCTCCAGGCCGCCCACGTCGTAGACGCCGTCGCCCACGCCCGCCGCCGCGATCGCGTCGGTCACCAGGACGGTCCGGTGCACGCCCGCGTGCCGCGCGGCGAGGCGGACGGCGGTCGGGTGCAGGTGCACGAGGTCGCAGATCAGCTCGACGGTGACGCGCTCGTCGTCCAGCAGCGCGCCGATCGGTCCGGGCTCGCGGTGGTGCAGCGGGCGCATCCCGTTGAACAGGTGGGTGGCCACCGTCGCGCCCGCCTCGACGGCCGGCCGGATCTGCGCCTCGGTGGCGTCGGTGTGGCCGATCGCGGCCAGGACGTCGTTGGCGACGAGGTGGCGCACCGCGTCCACGCCGTGCTCCAGCTCCGGCGCGACGGTGATCATGCGGACCGCGCCGCCGCCCGCGTCGAGCAGCCGGTCGATCGAGGCGCGGTCCGGCGGGCGGAGGATCGCCGGGTCGTGCGCACCGCAACGCGCGGCGGACAGGAACGGGCCCTCCAGGTGGATGCCGGCGACCACGTTGTCGCGCACCAGCTCGGTCAGCGCCTCGACCTGGTCGGCCAGCTCCGGGATCGGCCTGGACACCAGGCTGGCCAGCAGCGTGGTGGTGCCGTGCCTGCGGTGCGCGTTCGCCGCCTTGATCACCCGGGCCGGGTCGGCGCTGGTGAACGCCTCACCACCGCCGCCGTGGCAGTGGATGTCGACGAAGCCCGGCACCAGCCAGCCGCCGTCCACGTCCGTCGTCGGGCCGTCCGGTGGCGCCCCCTCGCCGACGGCCGCGATCAGGCCGTCCCGCACCGCCACCCACCCCTGTTCGAGCACCCCGTCGGGCGTGACGACCCGACCACCGGTCAGGGTCACGTCCACGGGTCCACCCCACGTGCTCATCTCTCCTCCAGCATGTCGATGGCCAGCAGCGCGGCCCCGAGGCACCCGGCCTCGTCGCCCAACGCGGCCAGCCGCAGTTCCGGGCGTCGCTGGAACGTGATCAGCTCGTCCAGTCGTCCGCCCAGCGGATCCGTCAGCTTCGGACCCGCCAGCGCCAGTCCGCCGCCGAGCACCACGGCTCGCGGCCCCAGCAGAGCGGCTACCAGCAGGATGCCCTTCGCGAGCGCGTCGACGGCCTCGCGCCACACCACCGCCGCGTCCTCGTCACCCTCCGTGAGCAGTTTCGCCACCTCGGCCGCGCCGCCGACCTGGCGGTCCGTGCGTTCGGTGTAGCGGCGGGCGATCGAGGCGCTGCTCGCCCGTGCCTCGACACAACCCGTCTGGCCGCAGCCGCACGGGTCGCCGTGACCGACGTCCACGTGCCCGATCTCGCCCGGCGCGGGCGAGACCCGGCCGTCCAGGACGAGGGCGGCGGCGATGCCCGTGCCGATCGGCATGATCACCGCGTCGGTCAGGTCGCGGGCGTTGCCCTGGCGCAGTTCGGCCAGGCCACCGGCCCGCACGTCGTGGCCGAACGCGGTGGGCAGGCCGGTCGCCGCCGCGATCCGGTCGCGGAACGGGTAGTCCGCCCAGCCCAGGTTGGCCGAGTAGACGCCGGTGCCGGTCACCTCGTCCACGATGCCCGGCACGACCACGCCGACCGCCTCGACCGGGTGGTCGGAGGCGGCGCGCAGCCCGGCGACCTGGGCGGCCACGTCCTCGACCACGGCGTCACCGCCGGGCCTGGTCGCGCGCCGCTGCTGCCTCACCGCCACCACCCCGCCGGGACCACCGGTGACCAGGGCCGCTTTCGTCCCGGTACCGCCGACGTCGACGGCTATCACGTGTCTTGTGCGCGCCACGAGGACCGATACTGCGGCATCCGACCGCCATTGGTCTATACCAAGTGTCCGATTGGGCGAGTCCGGTGTGGCCGGGCACGTGCTGTCGTGCCTGTCGCGAGTTGTCCACAGGCGGCGGTCGGCGGGGTGGTTCTGTCGGTCCGCGGTGGCAGGATCAAGAACAGGGATCCCCTGGGCGGGGACCCCTGCGAAGCGGGGTCGTGGTGGGCCGGGCGCCACGGAGGTGCCCCGACAGACCGGTGACGCTCGGTGCGACCGATGAGCAGCGGTGCCGGTCAGAGGCGCGTCGCGGTGTGGACGAGGTCGGCGACGGCTTTGGACCTGCTGTGCGGTGGCCAGGCGATGACGGTCGTGACGGCCGGTGCGTCCGGCACGGGCACGACGGCGTGATCGTCGCGCAGCTGGGTCCGCAGCGACTCGGGCACGACCGCGCACGCCAGGCCGAGCGCGATCAGCTGGAACAGCTGGGTGTGGTCGCGGACCTGCGGGCCGGGGCCGTCCGGGTAGCTGCCATCCCGTCCGGGCCAGCGAGGCAGGGGCAGGTTCGCCAGGTCGGCGACCTCGGCCAACGGCACGTGCGCCCGGTCGGCGAGGGGATGGCCGGCGGGCAGGACCACGACCTGCCGTTCGGTGTGCAGGTCCTCGGTGTCGAACCCGGCTGTCGTGTCGTAGGGCCGGTGGAGCAGGGCGACGTCGGCACGCCCGTCGCGCAGCAGGTTCTCCGGCTGGCCGGGCCCGCGCAGCACCACCTCGACCGCCGCGGCGCCCGGTTCGGCGGCGTAGGCGTGCAGCAGCTTCGACAACAGTCCGCTGGACGCCCCGGCTTTGGTGGCGAGCACCACACCGGGCTGGTCGGCCGCGGCACGGCGGGTTCGCCGCTCGGCGGCTTCGACCGCGTCGAGCGCGGTCCGGGCCTCCCGCAGCAGCACCGCCCCGGCCTCGGTCAGGGTGACGGCGCGAGCGCCGCGGTGCAGCAGGACGACCCCGAGCCGCCGTTCGAGCTTCTGGACGGCTCGCGACAGCGGTGGTTGGGCGATCGCGAGTCGTTGTGCCGCCCGCCCGAAGTGCAATTCCTCGGCGACGGCGACGAAGTACCGCATCTCCCGCGTCTCCACCGGGGCACGGGTATCGGCGATGACCACCACCGATACCCGTGCGGTATCGCCGTCGACCCACTCGGTCTTGGACGCTGCACCCGGAGCCGCAGCAGGATCCGCGGTGTGAGTGGACGGACGATTGCGCTGGTCACCGGCGCGAACAAGGGAATCGGCTACGAGATCGCCGCCGGCCTGGGCGCGCTCGGCTGGAGGGTCGGTGTGGGCGCGCGTGACCGGCATCGTCGCGACACCGCGGTGCAGAAGCTGCGCGCGGCCGGGATCGACGCGTTCGGCGTGCCGCTGGACGTGACCGACGACGCGAGTGCCGCGGCGGCGGCCGAGTTGATCGCCGATCACGCCGGAGGGCTCGACGTGCTGGTGAACAACGCCGCGATCAACGGCGTCACCGGCGATGGGCCGCAGACACCGACCGCGGTCGATCCCGCGACCGTGCGCGCGGTCGTGGAAACCAACGTGATCGGGGTCATCCGCGTCACCAACGCGATGCTGCCGATGCTGCGCGCCTCGCCCTCACCGCGAATCGTCAACATGTCCAGCAGCGTCGGTTCGCTCTCCCTGCAAACCGCACCCGGCATCGACATGGGCCCGGTTCCCGCTGCCTATCTGGCGTCGAAGACCTTCCTCAACGCCGTCACCGTCCAATACGCCAAGGAACTGGGCGGTACCAACATCCTGATCAACGCCGGCTGTCCCGGGTTGACCGCCACCGACTTCACCGGTTTCAGCGGCCACCGCACACCGCGACAGGGCGCGGCCATCGCGATTCGCCTCGCGACCCTGCCCGACGGCGGACCGACCGGCGAATTCCGCAACGACGACGGAGCGGTGCCCTGGTGACGGGCACACCGGCGAAGGGTGGCTAGTTGCCGGCCATGATCTTCTGCAGGGCGTCGAGCGCGCGGCTCGCGGTGCTCTTCACGGTGCCCTTGCTGATGCCGGTGGCCTCGGCGATCTCGGCTTCCGACAGGTCGCCGTAGTAGCGCAGCACGAGCACCTCGCGCTGCCTCGGCGGCAGCTGGGACAGCGCGCGCACGACCGCCTGGTGCTCGGCCGTCAGCATGGCGAGGCTCTCCGCCGAACGCGCGTTCGCCACGTGCGGCGGGGTGTAGTCGCGGGCCGTCTTGCGCCGCCGCAGCACGCTGCGCGAGCCGTTGACGACCGCGGTCCGCAGGTAGCCCACGGCCGCCTGCGCGTCACGCAGGTTCTTCCAGTTCCGGTACAGGCCGGTGAACGCCTCCTGGACGACGTCCTCCGCCGTGGCGGGCTCGTCGACCAGCAGCAGCGCCAGCCGGACCAGCCGCATCCGGTGCTGGCGGTACAGGTCCTCCAGCGTCAGCGGGCCGGTCGGGGCCGGTGCCGCGCCGTCCTGGATCCGCAGGTTCGTCAGCGTGTCCTGCACACGCGCGATGCCGCCGCTGTTCCGATCGGGACCGACCACGGAAAAGACGTTACCCCGTCAGGGGGTAGCTTCGGTGCGGCGCTGCACAACGGAGGTGGGCTTTCGATGGCTCGGTTCGCGGTCGAGTTGGTCTTCGGCGACAACCAGGACGAGCGGATGGCGGTCCGACCCGCGCACCGCGAGTACCTGGGCACGCTGGTCGAGCGGGGTGTGCTGCTCGTGTCCGGTCCCTACACCGACCAGTCCGGCGCCCTGCTGGTCTACGAGGTCGCCGACGAGGACGAGCTGCGCGAGGTCCTCGCCGCCGACCCGTACACGCCCGCCGGCGTCGTCAAGGAGACGCGCGTGCACGAGTGGCAGGCGCTGACCGGCGTCTGGCTCTGACGAGCTACCCCTTCTTCGCCGCGGCGGCGGCCGTGCCACCCGGTCCGACCAGGCCGGACAGGTCGTTCGCCGCCATCTCGCGGTCGGCGGCGGGCACCGACTTGGCCGCCTGCCGGTCGACCACCTTCGGCGTGAACGCGCGGAAGATCTTCAAGCCGCCGACCCAGCCCGGCACGTGCACGGCCTTCGACCGGCGGGTGATCGCCCGGACCACCGCCCTGCCGACGTCGGAGACCGGGTACTTCTTGCCCGCGAGCCCCGGCATCCCGCTGCGCAGCGGGCCGAAGACGGGGTGCTGGTCGGCGCTGTTGACCATGTCGGTGGAGATCCACGAGAAGTACGCCACGCCGACGTCCACGCCGAGGTGCCGCACCTCTGCGCGCAGGCTGTCCGCGAACGCCTCGCAGCCCGCCTTCGCGGCGGAGTAGGCGCCGTTGCCCGGGATGTGCACGATCGCCGCCAGCGACGACACGACGAGGCAGTAGCCGCGGCTCGCGATGAGGTGCGGCAGGCACGTCCGGACCGTGCGCCACACCCCGAGCAGGTTGACCTCGATGACCCGTTCGAACGCCGCGGGGTCCATCGAACGGATGAAACCGGTGGCGGCGATGCCCGCGTTGGCGACGACCACGTCGATGCCGCCGTAGTGGTCGACCACGCCGTTCACCGTGGTCTCCAGCGCCTCCCAGTCGGTGACGTCGGCCTCCCACGCCCGGCCGCCGCACTGCTCGGCCACCTGCCGCAGCTGGTCGCCCTCCAGCCCGACCAGGGCGAGCTTCGCGCCCTTCGCGGCCAACCGCCGCGCCACCTCCGCGCCGATGCCCCTCGCCGCGCCAGTGATCAGGACAACCTTGCCCGCAACGTCCACGGTGACCTCCTCAGCCCGCTCCAGCCAGGGAGGTCACCGTAACGCAACTTACCGCCAGTAAGCTACTGGAGAGTTAAACGGCGCTGGCCGCGGTCAGCGCCGCCGCCTCGTCCGCCGTCAGCCGCAGCTCCAGGGCCGGGAGCAGGGCGGCGAGCTGGTCGGTGGTGCGCGCCGACGCGATGGGCGCGGCCACCGTCGGCTGCTCCGCCAGCCACGCCAGGGCGACCGCCGCCTGGGTGGTGTCGTGGTCGGCCGCTACTTCGTCCAGCGCCGCGAGGATGCGCAGGCCGCGTTCGTCCAGGTACTTCGAGGCGGCGGCGGCCCGCGGGCTGTCCACCGTGACGCCCGGCCGGTACTTGCCGGTCAGGAAGCCCTTCGCCAGGCCCCAGTACGGCGCGGACGCGAGCCCGTGGTCGGCCACCGCGCGGGAGAGCTCTCCCTCGTAGGAGCGGTCCACGAGGTTGTACGGCTGCTGGAGCGCGACGAACGGGGCGAAGCCCTCGCGCTCGGACACGGCGAGCGCGGACGTGAGCCGCTCGGCGCTGTAGTTGGACGCGGCGACGTGCCGGACCTTCCCGGCGCGGACCAGCCGGTCGAACGCCGCCAGCGTCTCCTCCTGCGGCGTGTCGAGGTCGTCCTTGTGCGCGTAGTACAGGTCGATGTGGTCCACGCCGAGGCGGCGGAGGGAGTCCTCGGCGGCCCGCTCGATCGTGGCGGCTTTGAGGTCGTCCAACCCCCGGAGCATGCCGACCTTGGTCGCGACCACGATCGAGTCCCGGTTGCCCCGCTCGCGCAGCCACCGGCCGACGATCGTCTCCGACTCGCCGCCGACGTGGCCCTCGGCCCACGCCGAGTACGAGTCGGCGGTGTCCACGAAGGTGCCGCCGGCCTGCGCGAACGCGTCCAGCACGGCGAACGAGGCCTCCTCGTCGGCGGTCCAGCCGAACACGTTGCCACCCAGGCACAGGCGCGACACGTCGAGGTCGCTGGTTCCGAGTTTCGTCATGTCGCGAAGCTAGGCGGACCGGTCCATTCGCGCCGAATGGAGAAGTCAGGACTAAATGGTGCCGCGGCGCGGTTGGCAGTCGTCAGCACCTAGTTCGCGGGGAGACGAAATGACGGTCGAGTTGGGCAGGTACGGCGTGTGGGACCGGGCCGCGCGGTGGGTGGGCCGCGGCGAGGACGCCGCCGAGCTGGAGGAGCTCGGTTTCGGCGCCCTGTGGCTGGGCGGGTCGCCCGACGGCAGCGTCATGACCACGGTCTCCGAGCTCCTGGACGCGACCGAGAAGATCACCGTGGCGACGGCCGTGATGGACGTGTGGACGACGCCGGCCGGCGAGGTCAACGACGGCTACCGGGCGCTCGCGTGGACCGACCGGTTCCTGGTCGGCATCGGCACCGGGAACGGTGAACTCGTGGGTGAGGTGCATCACAGCCCGTACCAGAAGCTGATCCACTACCTCGACGAGCTGGACGTGCCGCGCGACCGCCTGGCGCTGGCCGCGCTCGGTCCGCGCCTGCTCCGGCTCGCCGCCGCCCGGACGAGCGTCGCCCACCCCTACCTGGTGACGCCCGACTACACCGCGAGGGCGCGCGAGACCGTCGGCTCGGGCGCGGTGCTCGCCCCCGAGCAGCACGTCGTGCTGGAGGAGGACCCGGCACGGGCCCGTGACCTGGGGCGGGAGGCGCTGGCCGGCTACCTGGGCAGGCCGCACCACACCCGCAACTGGCTGCGCAACGGCTTCACCGAGGACGACCTGGCCGGCGGCGGCAGCGACCGGCTGGTGGACGCCCTGGTCGCGTGGGGCCCGGTCGAACGGGTGGCGCGGCGCCTGCGCGAGCACCACGACGCGGGAGCCGACCACGTGGCCGTCCAGGTGGTCGGCTCCCCCGACGCCCAGCAGGCGTTGCGCGACGTCGCGGCCGCGCTGGAGGACTAGTTCTCGGAGATCTCCACGCCGTTCCAGAACGCGACGTGGTCCTTGATGTTCGCCGCGGCCTCGCTGGGCTGCGGGTAGTACCACGCGGCGTCGGTGTTGTCCTGGCCGTTGACGTGCAGCGTGTAGTAGCTCGCCTTGCCCTTCCAGTGGCAGACCGACGTGGTGTCCGACGGCCTGAGGTACTCGGTGCGCACCGACTCCAGGGGGAAGTAGTGGTTCCCCTCCACCATCTCGGTCTGGTCACTCTCGGCGATGATCTCGCCGTTCCACCGTGCGATCGCCATGACACCACTATGCCGTTGATCATCTTCGCTCGCCGGCCGGTGCCCGTAGGATGCTGCCGACACCGCGTTCCGGGCACCCGAGGAGGACCCACCGATGCCCATCGCAACCCCCGAGGTCTACGCCGAGATGCTCGACCGCGCGAAGGCGAACGAGTTCGCCTACCCCGCGATCAACGTCACCTCGTCCGAGACCCTCAACGCGGCCCTGCGTGGTTTCGCAGAAGCCGAGAGCGACGGGATCATCCAGGTCTCGACCGGTGGTGCCGAGTTCGCCTCGGGCACCAAGGTCAAGGACATGGTGACCGGCGCGGTTGCGCTGGCGGAGTTCGCGCACGTGGTCGCCGAGAAGTACCCGGTGAACATCGCGCTGCACACCGACCACTGCCCGAAGGACAAGCTCGACGGCTACGTCCGGCCGCTCGTCGCGATCAGCCAGGAGCGGGTGGACCGCGGGCTCAACCCGCTGTTCCAGTCGCACATGTGGGACGGCTCGGCCGTGCCGCTGGACGAGAACCTGAAGATCGCGTCGGAGCTGCTCGACCTCACCGCCAAGGCGAAGATCATCCTCGAGATCGAGGTGGGCGTCGTCGGCGGCGAGGAGGACGGCGTCGCGCACGAGATCAACGAGAAGCTGTACACCTCGCCCGAGGACTACCTGAAGACGGTGGACGCCCTCGGCGCCGGTGAGAAGGGCCGCTACCTGGTCGCGGCGACGTTCGGCAACGTGCACGGCGTGTACAAGCCGGGCAACGTGAAGCTGCGCCCGGAGATCCTCAAGCAGGGGCAGGACGTGGTGGCCGAGAAGCTGGGCCTGCCGGCCGGCTCCAAGCCGTTCGACCTGGTCTTCCACGGCGGCTCCGGCTCGCTGCTGGAGGAGATCCACGAGGCTCTCACGTACGGCGTGATCAAGATGAACATCGACACGGACACGCAGTACGCGTTCACCCGGCCGATCGTGGGCCACATGTTCGGCAACTACGACGGCGTGCTCAAGGTGGACGGGGAGGTCGGCAACAAGAAGGCCTACGACCCGCGGTCCTACCTCAAGGCCGCCGAGCAGGGCATGGCCGCCCGCATCGCCCAGGCGTGCGAGCACCTGAAGTCGTCCGGCCGCATGATCGCCGGCTGAGACGCCCCCGCACGGCGAACGGCCCCCTCCGGTTCCGGAGGGGGCCGTTCCGCGCCCGCGCTACCGGCGGTTCATGCGGCAGACGGCGGCGTCCACCAGTTCCGCCTGGGCGGCGGCCGCGGCCGGTGCGGCCAGGGCGAAGGTGGTCGTCATCAGCACGGTGACCGTGCGGGCGCCGGTGACGTCGGTGTAGTTGTGGCTGCGGTAGCCCGGGAAGCCGCCGGAGTGGCCCCAGACCGTCCCGCAGGACGTCCTGACCTCCATGACGCCGAGGCCGTAGCCGTTGGCGCTCGCACCGCCCTGGGGCACCGCGTCGCGCATCTCGGCGAGCAGGTGCCGCGGGACGAGCCGGCCGGACATGAGCGCCGTGAGGAACCGGTGCCAGTCCGCGGCGGTGGACAGCAGGCCGCCGGCGGCCCACGCCGGGCCGAGGTCGATCCCGGTCACGTCGACGTGCTCGTGGCGCCGGGGGCCGGCGAAGCCGTCGCCGACGGGCTGCCCGGGCGGGAGCAGCGGGCCGAGGTGCTCGGCGTCGGGCTCGTACCCGTGGGCGTGCCGGCCGCGGAACCCGGTCCCGTCGGCGAAGTAGGTGTCCCTCATGCCGAGGGGTTCGAGGATCCGCCGCTGCACCAGTTCGGTGTACGGCCGGCCGGTCACGGCCTCCAGCACGAGGCCGATCAGCGTGTAGTTGGTGTTGCTGTAGTCCCACCGCTCGCCGGGCGCGAACAGCGGCGGGTGCGAGAGGGCCACGGCGAGCAGTTCGTCAGGCGTCCACGCGTGCGGCCGCTGCCCGGTGAGCAGGCCGTGCAGGCGCGGGTCGTCGAGGTAGTCGAACAGGCCGCTGGTCTGGTTGAGCAGCATCCTCAGCGTGATCGCCGAGCCGTTCGGCACCACGCCCGGCAGCCGGCGCTCGACGGGGTCGTCCAGGCTCAGCCGCCGCTCGGCGACGAGTTGCAGGACCAGGGTCGCGGACACCGTCTTGGTGTTGGACGCCATCTTGAACTCGTCGCCGGGGCGCAGCCGGTGGTCCGACAGCGTCCAGCGGGCCTGCCGGACGACCTCCACCGGCCGGCCGCGCCCGTCGTCCACCCGGACGACGACACCGGGGACGCCCGCCGCCAGGGCCTGGTCGACCGCGCTCGCCAGCCGGTTCGGCGCGTCCGCGGTCGCGAGGCCCGCGGTGGTCGCGGTCAGGGACAGGACCAGCGTGCCGGCGATCGTCGCGCGGAGAAGTCGGCGCATAAAAGTTCCCCCCAAGGGTTCGGGTGCCACCCGACTGATCCTCGAGGGGAACGGGGTCGATCGGAATCAGGCGGCCACCAGGGGCCGTCGGGGGGTTTCCCCCACCTTGACCCGGTCGGCGACCAGCCAGAGCGCGGCCAGCACGACGAACGTCACCGCCGCGGACGGGTAGAGGATCGGCGGCGCGGCGTCCAGCGCCTGCAGCACCCAGATCCCGCCGTAGCCCAGGCCCGTGACGGCCGCCGAGCCGAGCACCGCGGCCAGCGGGGCGGGCAGCCTGCCCAGGTGCGCGGCGTCCACGGCCAGGCCGATGAGCAGCAGGAACACCGGCACGGTCGACAGCGGGAAGTCGGCGACGCCGAGCAGCGGCCAGATCAGCAGGCGGTAGGCGACGTAGCCGCCCGCCACCGCGGTCGCCGCCCACGGCACGCCGATCGTGCGCCGGGCGATCACCAGCACGAGCGCCGCCGCGACCAGGCCCCACACCGGGTAGACCCAGTCGGGGATGGGCAGCGAGAACTGGACGATCGACTCGCGGTCGACGGGCCGGCCGATCTGGTCGGCGGCGAACTGGAGCAGGCTCGGCTCGGCGTACGGGTCGCCGCGGTCCCAGGAGGCGATCTCCAGCACGCCGTACTCCTGGTGCTGGTTGGGGAACCACATGTTCTCCAAGAACAGCAGCCACAGCCCGGTCAGGCCGAGCACCCGCCACCGGCCGCCCTCCGGGTAGAGCTTGATCCACCCGCGGATCGCGCCCGCCATCATGATCGCGGTGCCCAGGTACAGCAGGGCGTGCGAGCCGCTCCACGACGTGATGTCGAGGCCGTTGATCCGGTGGTTGATCAGGTCGATGGGCAGCGCGACCAGGAAGACGCCGGTGCCCCACTGCATCAGCCGCAGCGCGGTCTTGTCCGCGCCGTAGCCGGTGTAGGTGTGGAACAGCGTCAGCCCGACCACGATCACCGTGCCCAGGGTGTTGATCAGGTGCGGTGGCGCCAGTTCGTCGCGCAGCCACTTGAAGTGCCAGGCCACGTCCCACGAGGAGCCGATCAGCTTGAGCAGCAGACCGACGAGCCAGAGCTTGTAGAGCGAGGCGACGAGCGCCGGTGGCGTCGCGCGCCCCGGCTCGCCGCGCTCCCAGTACTGGTCGCGGAAACGCGCGACGCGATTGGTTACCCCCATGTTCACCCGCCCATGATGCGTCCCGACCGGAGAGGCTGGAAGGGTGCCCCGCCCTGGAATTTCCCGGAACATCCCCTAGGGGACGTCGATGACCAGCGCATTCCGGGCAGGACTCATGCTAACAGGTGACCTTCGTTGCTCCGAATGGCCTCAACGGGGAAAGGTGCCGCCCTGAGAGTTCACTGAGAACCGAGGAGCGCTTTCATGGGCAAGAAGGTCGTCGCCGGCGTCATCGTCACCGCGTTGGTGCTGGCACTGGTCGCTGCGGTGGCCCGGGTATTCCTAAGCTGACGGCATGGAGAACCTGCTCGGTCCCGAACCCACGTTGCTGCCGGACCGCCCGGAGGCGCAGGCCGCCGCCGAGGCGGGCACCGACCCGGCCAAGATCGTCCGCGCCTACCCCGACTTCAGCGAGGCGTGGGCGCTGCTCGCCGAGCGGGCGCTGCAGACCGGCGACCCGGTCGCCGGCTACGCGTTCGCGCGCACCGGCTACCACCGCGGCCTGGACCAGCTGCGCCGCTCGGGCTGGAAGGGCCACGGCCCGGTGCCGTGGTCGCACCGCGGCAACCAGGGCTTCCTGCGCGCGCTGGCGGCGCTGGCGCGGGCCGCCGACGAGATCGGGGAGACCGAGGAGTACGAGCGCTGCCGGAAGTTCCTCGGCGACAGCGACCCGGCGGCGCCCGCCGCGCTCGGCCTGAGCTGAGCACGTGGGGGCCGTGCGCGACGAGGTGGCGCGCAGGCTGAAGCGGTGGCGGAGCACGGCCTTGCCGATCGGCCAGGCCGCGCTCGCCGCCGGCCTGTCCTGGCTGGTGGCCACCGAGGTGGTCGGCCACGCGCACCCGTTCTTCGCGCCGATCGCCGCGGTCGTCTGCCTCGGCGTGTCGCTGGGGCAGCGGCTCCGGCGCGTCGTGGAGCTGGTCGTCGGCGTGTCCGTCGGCGTGGGTGTCGGCGACGTGCTGATCTCGCTGATCGGGTCCGGGCCGTGGCAGATCGCGCTGGTCGTGGCGCTGGCGATGTCCACGGCGGTGCTGCTGGACGGTGGCGCGGTGATCGCGCTGCAGTCCGGCTCGTCGGCGGTGCTGGTCGCGACCCTGCTGCCGCCCAGCGCGGGCGGCGGCCTGGACCGGATGGTGGACGCGCTGGTCGGCGGCCTGGTGGGGCTGGCCGTGACGGCGCTGCTGCCGGCGAACCCGCTGACCGTGGCGCACCGGCAGGCGAAGGTGGTCTTCGGCGAGCTGACCGAGGCGTTGCGCGGCGTGGCGACGGCGGTGGCCGAGTCCGACGCCGTGCAGGCGGCGGGGGTGCTGGCGCGGTTGCGCGGCAGCCAGGAGGCGGTGGACGAGTTCGCGTCGGCGTTGAAGACCGGCGGCGAGATCGCGACCATCGCGCCGATCCGCTGGCGCAGGCGGCACGAGCTCGGCCGCTACGGCACGGCCGCCACGCCGGTGGACTACGCGCTGCGCAACACCAGGGTGCTGGCCCGGCGGGCGTTGGCCGCGCTGCGGGACGGCGAGCGGATGCCGGACGTGCTGCCCGACGTGCTGCGGCGGTACGCGGACGCGGTGGACGTGCTGCGGGCCGAGCTGGAGCGCGGCGAGGAGCCGAAGAAGGCGCGTGCGGCGATCTGCGAGGCGGCCGCGTGCGCCACGACCCGGCACCTGGGCGGCGAGGGGTTCTCCACGAAGGTGGTGCTGGCCCAGGTCCGGTCGGTGGCCGTGGACCTCTTGCAGGCCACCGGGTTGTCCAGGGCGGACGCCGCCGGTTCGCTGCCGCCGCTGCGGTGACCTGGCCGCTGCTCCGCGGACGGCGGCGAAGTCGCCTGGAAGTCGGTCGTTCGCGCCCTGATATCCCGACGGCCGAAAGCGTGATCGCCGGGAAATCAGGACACGAACGACCGACGCGACTTCGCGGGCGGGTCAGCCCTCGGGGCGGTTCAGCACGCCGAGCAGGACGGCGTGCACCGCCTCGTGGTCCTTCTCGTCGGCCAGGCGGCACGAGGCGCCGGTGACGGCGTACCACTCCTCCGCGCCCTCGTAGCGCACCAGCGCGCGCAGCTCGCCGTTGTCCAGCGTGGTCCGCAGCTCCAAGTCCCCGGTCACCACGCCGACTTCGTCGGTCATGACGCCGCCGGGGCCGGCCACGAACGCGGAAGACAGGTCAGCCATCTCCTCGTCAGCACCTCCCGAGCATGCTTTGCAGTGCAGACTTCTCCGCCGAGTTCACGCTCAAACCCCACTTGTACTTCGAGCGCGTCCACATCTTCGCGTAGGTGCACCAGTACGAGGTCAGCGGCGGCTTCCAGAGCGCCGGGTCCTGGTCGCCCTTGGCCTGGTTGACGTTGTCGGTGACGGCGATGAGCTGCGGGTTGGTCAGGTCGTTGGCGAACGACTGCCGCCGCGACGTGGTCCACGACGACGCGCCGGAGCGCCACGCCTCGGCCAGCGGCACGACGTGGTCGATGTCCACGTCGGACGCCGCGGTCCACGTCGCGCCGTCGTACGGGCTGTACCAGCGGCCGGACGTGGCCGCGCAGCTGGAGTCGGTGACCACGTTCGTGCCGTCGCGCTTGAGCACCGTCTCGCGGGTGTTGCAGGCGCCCGACACGGTGCTCCAGTGCGGGAACAGGTCCCGCGAGTAGCCGCTGGTCGAGCCTTCGGTGGCCACCCTGAGCGCGGCCAGCTCCGACAGGGCGGTGCTGGTGCTCGGGATGTTCGGCGGCGTCGCCTGGGCGGGACTGACCAGTCCGACTGCCAGCGCACCAGCCAGGAGCAGGGAATAGATCGAGAATCGCGCGGTTTTGTTGACCGTTGACATAATTCCGACCTTCCTAGTTGGAAGCTGTCGGAATTACCTTGGGTCAATTCTCCTTCCGTTACAACGCTTTCGAGTGACGCCTGAATGGCGGGCTAGAAAATTCCTCCGTCACTACAACCCGCGGACCAGTCGCAGCTCTTCCGTGTGGCGGTACCAGGTCCACTTGCTCATCGGCCGCGGGTGCGCGACGCCGTCCGAGTTCACCTGCACCGGCAGGCAGCCGAGTTGGAACGCGCGCGCCGACGTGCTGGTCACCTTCCGCCCGAACAGCCGCTTGTGGATGACGCGCACCACCAGCCCGAGGCCGCCCTCCGGGTCCGGGGTCACCTCCAGCCGGGACGCTTGGCCGCGGAGCACCACGGTGTCGTCCCCGTAGCCGACCCCGCGCACCGGGCCAAGCGAGCCGAGGCCGACGAGCACGCCGCCGACGTCGTCGCGGACCAGCGGCACCGGGTCGGGGTCGCCGGACAGGGCGAGGTCGAGCGCGCGGCCCGGGTCGGTCGGCAGGCCCCAGAGCTTGGCCACCTCGGAACCCGGGTCCGCGGGCACGTACCCGATCGGCACGTCGGCGAGCCGTTCGGTGCGCAGCAGTCGCAGCACGACGGCGTTGAGGTCGCCGTCCGTGCCGTGCACGACGAGACGTTTGTCACCCGAATCGGCGAGAACCGCGTCCACCTCGGCCTTTCCGGGCCGTTCCGCCACGTGGCGGACCTCGAAACGGTCACCGTCCGTGATCATTGGCAACTGCGAGTTTCCGCAGGCCAGCACGATTCCGCGCACCTTCATCTCCTGGTCTACCCTCAACAGCCGTCCACTGACGGCTCGGCCGTCGCAGGCATTCGGCTCTTACCCGTCCAACCGCTTGGAGTTTCACATGCCGGCCGTCGTGCTGATCGGTGCCCAGTGGGGCGATGAGGGCAAGGGCAAGGCAACCGACCTGCTCGGTGACCGGGTGCAGTGGGTGGTCCGGTACCAGGGCGGCAACAACGCCGGGCACACCGTGGTGCTGCCCGACGGTCAGAAGTTCGCCCTGCACCTGATCCCCTCCGGCATCCTCACCCCTGGCGTGACCAGCGTCATCGGCAACGGCGTCGTGGTCGACCCCGGCGTGCTCCTCGAGGAGCTGGCCGGCCTGGACGAGCAGGGCGTCGACACCAGCAAGCTGCTCATCTCCGCGGACGCGCACTTGATCATGCCCTACCACGTGGCGATCGATAAGGTCACCGAGCGGTACCTGGGCAAGGCCAAGATCGGCACCACCGGCCGCGGCATCGGCCCGTGCTACCAGGACAAGATCGCCCGCGTCGGCGTGCGCGCGCAGGACCTGCTGGACGAGAAGATCCTCCGGCAGAAGGTCGAGGCCGCGCTGGACTTCAAGAACCAGGTGCTGGTCAAGGTCTACAACCGCAAGGCGCTCGACCCCGAGCAGGTGGTGGACAGCGTGCTGGAGCACGGCACCAAGTTCACCTCCCGGATCGCCGACACCCGCCTGCTGCTCAACCAGGCGCTGGAGCGCGGCGAGACGGTGCTGCTGGAGGGCTCGCAGGGCACCCTGCTCGACGTCGACCACGGCACCTACCCGTTCGTGACGTCGTCGAACCCGACCTCGGGCGGCGCGAGCGCCGGTTCGGGCATCGGGCCGACGCGGATCACCACGGTGATCGGCATCCTCAAGGCGTACACGACGCGGGTGGGCTCGGGTCCGTTCCCGACCGAGCTGAACGACGAGATGGGCGAGCACCTGCGCAAGACCGGCGGCGAGTTCGGCGTGACGACCGGGCGGTCGCGGCGCACGGGCTGGTTCGACGCGGTGATCGCGCGGTACGCGGCGCGGGTCAACGGCATCACCGACTACTTCCTGACCAAGCTGGACGTGCTGTCCGGCCTGGAGAAGGTGCCGGTCTGCGTCGGCTACACGATCGACGGCGAGCGGATCGACGAGATGCCGATGACGCAGACCGACGTGCACCACGCCGTGCCGGTGTACGAGGAGCTGCCGGGCTGGTTCGAGGACATCAGCCACTGCCGCACGTTCGAGGAGCTGCCCGCGAACGCCCGCGCGTACGTCGAGCACCTGGAGGAGATCTCCGGCGCCCGCATGTCCGCGATCGGCGTCGGCCCGGGTCGCGACCAGACCATCGTGCGCCACGACATGCTGGGCGGCTGACGCCCCGTTCGGACAACAGTGCCTCCGGGACCGACGCAATCGGTCCCGGAGGCATTTTCACAATTCGGGAGACGTTGACTCTCCTCGGTCGGATATCGAAACTCTGACTCGCTGATCAGCGCGTCCGATGTTCCCGTTGTCCGCTGGGAGAAATCCGTGTCGGTTTCCACCGCGGGTGTCGTCGTGCGTCCGGAATCCACTGCCCCGGCCCGCGCACCCGCTCCACAACGACGCAAGTGGCCCGATTTGACCCGGTGGCTGAGCCCGCTCGGGCTGGTCCTGCTGTGGCAGGCCGCGAGCAGCTCGGGCGTGTTGCCGCCGGACAAGCTAGCGTCACCGCTGACCGTGTTCCGGTCCGCCTACGAGCTCGTCCTGGACGGGCAGCTGGTGGACGCGTTCCTGGTGTCGTCGAGCCGGGTCGCGGTGGGGTTCGCCCTGGGCGCGACCGTCGGCGGCGCCCTCGGCCTGGCCTCCGGCCTTTCCCGCTGGGGCGAACGGCTGCTCGACCCGCCGGTGCAGATGCTGCGCACGCTGCCGCACCTCGGCCTGATCCCGTTGTTCATCCTGTGGTTCGGCATCGGCGAGGAGCCGAAGCTGGCGCTGGTCGCGGCCGGTGTGGCGTTCCCGCTGTACCTGAACCTGCACGCGGGCATCCGGCAGACCGACCCGGCGCTGCTGGAAGCCGCGCGCGTGCTCGGCTACTCGCGGTTCGAACGGGTCGCGCACGTCGTGCTGCCGTCGGCGGTGCCGCAGACGTTGGTGGGCCTGCGGATCGCGCTCGGCACGGCGTGGCTGTCGCTGATCGTCGGCGAGCAGGTCAACGCGGACGCGGGCATCGGCTACCTGATCAACAACGCGCGCGAGTTCCTGCGCACCGACGTCGTCGTGGTGGGCCTGCTGGTCTACGCGCTGCTCGGGTTGACCACGGACGCCCTGGTGCGCGCGTTGGAGCGGAGGGTGCTGCGGTGGCGGGCGCGGTGAGGGTCCGGGGGCTGGTCAAGGACTTCGGGCCGCGCCGGGTGCTGGCCGGGCTCGACCTGGACGTCGCGGGCGGCGAGTTCGTGGCGCTGCTGGGGCGCAGCGGGTGCGGCAAGTCGACGTTGCTGCGGGTCCTGGCGGGGCTCGACCGCGACGTCGAGGGGACGTTCTCGGTGCCAGAGCGCGTCTCGGTCGCCTTCCAGCAGCCCCGGCTGCTGCCGTGGCGGCGGGTGTGGCGCAACGTCTCGCTGGGGCTGCGCGGTGTGGATGGCCGGGTCGTGGCGGAGCGGGCGTTGGCCGAGGTGCGGCTGGCCGATCACGCCGACGCGTGGCCGTCGACGTTGTCCGGCGGCGAGGCGCAGCGCGTGTCGTTGGCGCGGGCGTTGGTGCGCGAGCCGGAGCTGCTGTTGCTGGACGAGCCGTTCGGCGCGCTGGACGCGTTGACCCGGCTCGCCATGCACCACCTGGTGGCGCGGCTGTGGCGGGAGCACCGGCCCGCCGTGCTGTTCGTGACCCACGACGTGGACGAGGCCCTGTTGCTGGCCGACCGCGTCGTGGTGCTGGCCGACGGTCGGATCGTGGCCGAGCACCACGTCGACCTGCCGCGACCGCGGCGCCGCGCGTCCTTCGCCGACCTGCGGTCGCAAGTGCTGTCGAACCTGGGAGTGGACGATGTCGAAGCTGCTTAGCGCGCTGGTGGTCGCGGTGCTGGCGCTGTCGGGCTGCGGCACGGCGTCGTCGGCGGACGGGCCGGTGGTGCTCAAGGTCGGCGACCAGAAGGGCGGTTCGAAGGCGCTGCTGACGGCCGCCGGCCTGCTGGAGGACTTCCCTTACCCGATCGAGTGGTCCACGTTCACGTCCGGTCCGCCGTTGCTGGAGGCGGCGTCGGCGGGCGCGATCGACGTCGGCGGCGTCGGGAACACGCCGCCGATCTTCGCGGCGGCGGCGAACGCGCGGATCGCCGCGGTGTACTCGGCGAAGGGCAGCGTGGAGGGCGACGCGCTCTTGGTGCCGTCCGACTCGGCGGTGCGGACGGTGCAGGACCTCAAGGGGCGCGGCATCGCGGTCGCCAAGGGCAGTTCGGCGCACGGGCAGGTGTTGCTGACGCTCGCCGCGGCCGGGTTGTCGACCAAGGACGTCACGCTCAACTTCCTGCAGCCGTCGGACGCGTACTCGGCGTTCACGCAGAAGCGGGTGGACGCGTGGGCGGTGTGGGACCCCTACACGGCGCAGGCCGAGCTGGAGGCGGGCGCGCGGGTGCTGACCGACGGGCGCGGCAAGTCGAACGGCTACACGTTCCAGGTGGCCGGGCGGGCGGCGTTGGGGTCGCCGGGCAAGGGCGAGGCGATCAAGGAGTTCGTGAAGCGGATCAGCCGGGCGCAGCGGTGGGCCGACGCGCACCGGGAGGAGTGGGCGCGGGTGTGGGCCGCGGAGACCGGGCTGAAGCCCGAGGTGGCGCGGGCGGCCGTGGAGCGCGGCGGCGACCTGCCGGTGCCGCTGGACGACGCGGTGATCGCGTCCGAGCAGGAGCTGGCCGACGCGTTCACGGCGGACGGCGCGTTGCCGGGCGCGGTGCGGTTCCGGGACTTCGTGGACACCCGTTTCCAGGGGGAGCTGTCGTGAGCGTCGTGCTGCACTGGTTCCTGCCCACGTCCGGTGACGGCCGGACCGTCGTGGAGCGCTTCCACGCCAACCGGTCGCTGGGCGCGGCGGCGTTGCGCGAGCCGGACGTCGACTACCTCGCGCAGGTCGCGGCGGCGGCCGAGCACAACGGGTTCAGCGGCGTGCTGACGCCGACCGGCACGTGGTGCGAGGACGCGTGGCTGACCACGGCGGCGCTGCTCGCGCGGACGTCGACGCTGAAGTTCCTGGTGGCGTTCCGGCCCGGGGTGATCTCGCCGACGCTGGCCGCGCAGATGGCGTCGACGTACCAGCGGATCTCGCGCGGGCGGCTGCTGCTGAACGTGGTGACCGGCGGGGACGAGGTGGAGCAGCGCCGGTTCGGCGACTGGCTCGACCACGACCAGCGGTACGCGCGGACCGACGAGTTCCTGCACGTGCTGCGGGCGGCGTGGTCGGGGCGGCCGGTCGACTTCGCGGGCTCGCACTACCGGGTGTCGGGCGCGACGGTGATGGCCGCGCCGGACCCCGTGCCGCCGATCTACTTCGGCGGGTCGTCGGACGCGGCGCTGCCGGTCGCGGCGCGGCGGGCCGACGTGTACCTGACGTGGGGCGAGCCGCCGGCGCAGGTGGCGGAGAAGATCGGCCGGGTGCGCGCGCTGGCCGGTGACCGGCCGATCCGGTTCGGCGTGCGGCTGCACACGATCAGCCGCGACACGTCCGCCGAGGCGTGGCGCGAGGCGGAGAAGCTGTTGGCGGCGCTGGACCCCGGGCAGGTGGCCAGGGCGCAGGAGCAGCTGCGCGCGTCGCAGTCGGTGGGGCAGCAGCGGATGGTGGCGCTGCACGGTGGGGACCTGGGCCGGGGCGTGCGCGGCCTGGAGGTCCACCCCGGGCTGTGGGCGGGCGTCGGGCTGGTGCGCGGCGGCGCGGGCACGGCGCTGGTGGGCAGCCACGAGGAGGTCGCGGACCTGGTCGAGGAGTACCACGGCCTCGGCGTGGAGGAGTTCGTGCTCTCCGGCTACCCGCACCTGGAGGAGGCCTACTGGTTCGGCGAAGGCGTCCGTCCGATTCTCGCCCGGCGCGGCCTGCTCGCCGAGCCCCCGGTCGACGACGGCCGGGAATTGTCGGACCCCGTCGGTAGAATCGCAGCAAGGGTTCCCCTTGGCGGGGACCCTCGCGAAGCCGTTCACGGCGGGGCCTGATCGTCGGGGGATGCCCGTGCTCGCGCGAGTGCGGGCGTCCCCCGGTGTCGTGAGGGTTATCGGCTGTTGCGGGCTTCCACGGCGGTGTCGGGGTTGTCGGCGAACACGCCGTCCAGGCCCGTCGCGTAGAACTTCGCGTACTCGCCGAACGCGTCGCCGTACGCGGCCGGGTCGGTGGACCTGCGGAAGTCCGCCGGCAGGAACGTGTTCTCGTTGCGGAACGTCCAGGCGTGCACGATCAGGCCACGCGTGTGCGCGTCACGCACCAAGGTGGTCGGCTCGCGCAGGAAACCCGCCGCGTCACGCGGGATGATCCGGTCCTTCGCCGCGCCGATGCCGTTGGCGTAGGTGCGGATCTCGCGCAGCCCCTCCGGCGTCACGAGGTCGCTGTAGGTGCGCTTGTCACCGGCCTTGACGAAGTCGTACGGCGCACCCGACCCGTTGATCAGCTGCACCAGCGGCACCCGCAGCTTCCCCTTGAGCTGCTTGAGGTTGGCCACCTCGAACGACTGCACGTACACCTTCGCGCCGTGCCGGTTCAGGCCCGCCTTCGTCAGCACGTCGACCAGGCGCGGCTCCAGCGGCAGGCCGATGTCCTGGAAGTACGTCGGGTGCTTGGTCTCCGGGTAGATCCCGATGTCGCGCCCGAGCTCGCGGGTCAGCCGGCGGGACAGGTCGATGACCTCCTCCAGCGTCGGCACCTCGAACCGGCCGTCGTAGAGGGTGTTGCGCGGCCGGACCTCCGGGATGCGCTCCTTGGCCCGCAACGTCTTCAGCTCGGCGAGCGTGAAGTCCTCGGTGAACCAGCCGGTGATCGACGTGCCGTCGATGACCTTGGTCGCCTTGCGCCCGGCGAACTCCGGGCGCGCCGAGACGTCCGTGGTGCCGCCGATCTCGTTCTCGTGCCGGGCGACCAGCTTGCCGTCCTTGGTCACCACCAGGTCGGGCTCGATGTAGTCGGCGCCCATCCGAGCGGCCAGCTCGTACGCGGCCAGCGTGTGCTCGGGCCGGTAGCCCGACGCGCCGCGGTGGCCGATCACCAGCGGGCCCTTGCGGGACGACGCCACCTCCGCGTCACCGCTCGCCGACGCCGAGGGCAGCACCACCGCCCCCGTCACCGCGAGCGCCGCGAGCGCCACCCCGACGATCCTCGTCCGCACCATCGCCGACCTCCTCGACTTCACTCCTGACGCGCGGCAGCCTCGTCGCGCACCGCGACGTCCCGGACACGCTAAGGCGAAGCACAGGCCACGTCACGGTGAACGCGTAGTGGGTGGTTCGGGGTTCGTCACTCCCTGGATATGGCCGCTTCCTCCAGGTCGAGTTCGCGGAGCACCCGGAACAGCACCTCGTCGTCGATCTGCCCGTCGTCGCGCGCCTGGATGAACACCTGCCGCTCGGCCTCCAGCATCGTGCGCCGCAGCCGCCGGTACGACGCGGCCGGGCTCTCGTCCTCCTGCCTGCCCAGCCGCTCCCACGCCGCGTTGCCGCGGTGCTCGGCCATGAGCCGCAGCCGGTCGACGACCTCCTCCGACGTGCCGTCGTCGCCGCCGATCACCTCGTCGAGCTTGCGCACGGCGGCCTGCGCGGCGGCGTGCTGCACCTGCGCCTCGGCCAACGCGTCGGTCCGCTCCTCGTCGCCGCGGAACCCGAGCTTGCGGATCACGAGCGGCAGCGTCAGGCCTTGGACGAGCAGCGTGCCCACGGTGACCACGAACGCGCAGAACACGATCACCTCGCGTCCGGGCAGGTCGAGCGGCAACGCGCTCGCCGCGGCCAGCGACACCACGCCGCGCATCCCGGCCCACGACAGCACCGTCACGCCGCGCCACCCCGGCGCGGGCTCGCGCTCCCGGACCCGCTTCGACAGCAGCCGCGGCAGGTACGCGGCCGGGTACATCCACACGAACCGCACCAGGATCGTCGCCGCCAGCACGGCCGCCGCCGCCCACACCAGGCCGGCGGTGATGTCCACCTCCCGCACCACGCTGTTGAGCTGCAAGCCGATCAACGCGAACACGAACGACTCCAGCAGCACGTCCACCGACCGCCACACCGCCGTGTCCTGCAGGCGCGTGTAGTACGAGCTGCGCGGCGCGTTGTGCCCGATGTAGAGCCCGGCGATGACGACCGCGAGCACACCGGAGGCGTGCAGCTCCTCGGCGAAGATGTACGCGCCGAACGGCACCAGCATGCCGAGCGCGCTCTCCAGCACGCCGTCGTCGAGGCGGTCGCGGATCCGCCGCACGCACCAGCCGATCGCCAACCCGACGAGCACGCCGCCACCCGCGCTGATCACGAACGTGCGGGTGCCGTCCACCCAGGTCGCGGCGGCGCCGGCGGCCGCCGCGACGGCCACCTTGTACGCCGTCAGCGCGGTCGCGTCGTTGATCAGGCTCTCGCCGGTGAGCAGCGTCATCGTCCGGCGCGGCAGGTTGAGCCGCCGGCCGACCGCGACCGCGGCGACCGCGTCCGGCGGCGCCACCACCGCGCCCAGCACCAGCGCCGCGGGCAGCGACAGCCCGGGCAGGACCAGGTGCGCGACCCAGCCGACGGCCATCGTGGTGGCCAGCACCAGGCCCACCGCGAGCAGGCCGATAGGCCTCAGGTTCGCCCGGATGTTGTGGTAGGAGCTGTCCAGCGCGGCCGAGTACAGCAGCGGCGGCAGCACCAGGACCAGGATCAGCTCCGGCTCCAGGGCGAACTCCGGCAGGCCCGGGATGAACGACACCGCCAGCCCGACGCCCACCAGCACCAGCGGGGCCGACCAGTTGAGGCGTTTCGCCGCCGCCGTGACGAGCAGCGCGCCGACGAGCAACAGGAGCAGTTCCGGACCGTGCATGGCGCAATCTTGCGTGATGATGACCGGTATGACCTGTCCTCACGTCCCGGATCTCCCGGACTCCGTCACCCCGGACAACCCCGAGGGCTGCGCCGACTGCCTGGCCGCCGGTGAGCACAACTGGGCCCACCTGCGGATCTGCCTGTCCTGCGGGCACGTCGCGTGCTGCGACTCCAGCCCGCGCCGGCACGCGACCGCGCACTTCCACGCCTCGGAACACCCCGTGATGCGGTCGTTCGAGCCGGACGAGGACTGGCGGTGGTGCTACGTCGACGCCCGGATCGTGTGATCGGGCCGTCCCCGGCGCAGCGGTCTTTACAGTCCCTTTAGACGGTCGCTCTATGGCTGTGACCGGCGACACAAGTAGCTTCGTGAGCGCTTCATCCAGCGCGACACGAAGGGGTGCGCGTGCCGACCAAGCCGCAGGTCGAAGTAGACGAACTGCTCGCCGAGTACGACGAGGAGCGCCCGTCGCGCGCCTTGTCCCGGCGTTGGGAGCTGGGCGTGTGGGTGGCGGGTCTCGCCATCGCGCTGCTCGTGCTCAAGCAGGTGTTCTGGCCGTTCAGCAAGGGCGGCCAGTACTACCTGGTGATCTTCCTGGCGGTCACGCTGCCGCTGGTCTTCCTCTGCTACCGGCCGCGCGGCAGGCGCGGCGAGGCCGACGACCCCGGTGTCGTGGACTGGGTGGCGGCGGTGTGCGCGTTCGTGGTGGGCGCGTACCCCCTGTTCGGCGGGTTCGACGCGTTCCTCGACCGCCAGGGGCAGCTGACCGCGCTCGACGTCGTCGCCGGGTCCCTGCTGCTGGTGCTGATCCTGGAGGCGTGCCGGCGGACCACCGGCTGGGTGCTGCCGATCGTCTGCGTCGGGTTCATCGCGTTCGCCTACTACGGCGGGTTCCTGCCACCGTCCTGGGCGATCTCGCACGCCGGCGTGGACTTCTCGCAGATCATCAACGGCTTCTACAACGACGCGACGGGGTTCTACGGGACGCCGCTGGACGTCGCCGCCACGTACATCGTGCTGTTCACGATCTACGGGTCGGTGCTGAACGCGTCCGGCGCCGGCACGTTCTTCGTGGACATCAGCTTCTCCGCGTTCCGCAAGTCGCGCACCGCGCCGGGCCGCACCGCCGCCACCGCCGGGTTCCTGCTCGGCACCGTGTCCGGGTCGGGCACCGCGACGACCGTGTCGCTGGGCGCGGTGACCTGGCCGATGCTGAAGAAGGCCGGCTACCCGAAGGAGAACGCGGGCGGGCTGCTGGCCGCGTCCGGCATCGGGGCGATCCTGTCCCCGCCGACGCTCGGCGCGGCGGCGTTCATCATCGCCGAGTACCTGGAGACGTCCTACCTGCAGGTGCTGATCTGGGCGATCCTGCCGACCCTGCTGTACTACCTGGGCATCGCGCTGGCCGTGGAGATCGACGCGCGCAAGTTCGGCGCGAAGCCGGTGGAGATCGACTCGCCGAGCCCGTGGGCGCTGCTCAAGCAGGGCGGGTACCACTTCCTGTCGCTCGCGGTGATCGTGGTGTTCCTCGCCCTGGACATCCCGGTGTTCTCCGCCGTCGTCTACGCGACCGGTGTCGCGGCGCTGTTCGCGCTGGTGGCCAAGCGCGGTGACGTGCGGGCGTGGCTGCGGGCGATGGCGGACTCGCTGTCGCTCGGCGTGCGGTCGGCGTTGCCGGTGATCGCGGTGTGCGCGGCGGCGGGCGTGATCACGTCGACGATCACCAAGACCGGGCTCGGCCAGGAGCTGGCGGCGGCGCTGGTCGACGTGGCCGGCGCGATCTCGTCGAACCCGACCGCGGTGCTGTTCGTCACGGTGGTGCTGGCGGCGGTCGCGGTGAGCCTGCTCGGCCTGGCCGTGCCGGTGACGGCGTCGTTCATCATCTCGTGGGTCGTCATCGGGCCCGCGCTGATCGAGCTGGGCGTGGCGCGCGAGGAAGCGGCCATGTTCATCTTCTACTACGCGGTGCTGTCCGAGGTGACGCCGCCGACGGCGCTCGCCGCCGTGGCCGCCGCCGCGATCACCGGCGGCGACGTCATGAAGACGATGTGGCGGACGTGGAAGTACACGCTGCCCGCGTTCCTGGTGCCGCTGGCGTTCGTGCTGACCGACAACGGCGCCGGGCTGCTGCTGCGCACGTCGTTCCTCGACGGCGTGTGGGTGTTCGCCGTCTCCGCGCTGGGCGTGGCCGCGCTGGCCGTGCTCACCGGCGGCTGGATGTTCGGTCGCGCGCGGTGGCCCGAACGCGTGCTGTGCGCGCCCGCCGCCGTCGCCCTGCTCTACCTGCAACCCCTCACCATCGCCGTCGGCCTGGGATTCCTGCTGGTCGCGGTCGCGGTGCACGTCGTCCTACGGAGGAAGGAACAGCATGCGCAGCTGGACGCTTAAGGTCGCGGTGGCCGTGCTCTCGGTCGGCGTGGTCGCCGCCGGGTGCGGCGGCAAGCAGACCCCGGCCGCCTCGAGCGGCGACCCGGGCGGAGCCGCCTGCGAGGCGGCGGACGGGCGGATCACCATCGCGACCGGCAACTCCGGCGGCGTGTACTACGTCGTCGGCGGCGGGCTGGCGAAGCTGATCAGCGACAACACCAAGCTCAAGGCCACCGCCGCGGAGACCGGCGCGTCGGTGCAGAACATCCAGCAGCTCGTCGCGGGCGACTACGACGTGGCGTTCTCGCTGGCCGACACGGCGGCGGACGCGGTCGCGGGCAAGGGCGCGTTCGACGGCAAGCCGCAGCAGGTGCAGGCGCTGACCAGGCTGTACCCGAACTACACGCAGGTGCTGGTCAGGACCGACTCCGGGATCGACTCCGTGGCCGACATGCGCGGCAAGCGGATCTCGACCGGGTCGCCCAAGTCGGGCACGGAGGTGATCGCGCAGCGGCTGCTGACGGCGGCCGGGCTGAACCCGGAGACCGACGTGCAGGCGCAGCGGCTCGACCTGGCCAAGACCGCGGACGGGATGAAGGACGGCAGCATCGACGGCCTCGTCTGGTCCGGCGGCCTGCCGACCGCGCAGATCACCGACATCACCACGTCGCTGAAGGACAAGGTCAAGTTCCTCGACATCACGCCGCAGCTCGACGCGTTGAAGAAGATCAACGAGGTGTACGACCGGGGCGTCATCCCGGCCGCGACCTACGGGCAGCCGGCGGACGTGCCGACGGTGGCCGTGCCCAACGTGCTGCTCGTGCGCACGGACTTCCCCGAGGGCGACGCGTGCGCCGTGACCAAGCTCATCTACGAGAAGAAGTCGGACCTGGAGGCCGTGCACCCGGCGGCGAAGGACATCCGCAAGGAGAAGGCCGGCATGACCGATCCGGTGCCGCTGCACCCCGGCTCGCTGGACGCACTGGGCGAATGACCGGGAGGGTCATCTAGGCTTCCGCACCGTGCGTGTCCTGGTCATCGGGTCTGGCGCCCGTGAACATGCCCTTGTCCTCGCTTTGTCGCGGGATCCTTCGGTGATCGCGTTGGCCTGTGCGCCCGGCAACGCCGGCATCGCCGGTGTCGCCGAGACCTACGGGGTCGACGTCACCGACGGGGGCGCGGTCGCGGCCCTGGCCAAGGAGTGGAACGCCGACCTGGTCGTGGTCGGGCCGGAGCAGCCCCTGGTGGCGGGTGCGGCGGACGCCGTGCGCGCCATCGGGATCCCCTGCTTCGGCCCGTCGGCCGCGGCGGCCCGGATCGAGGGCTCCAAGGCGTTCGCGAAGGACGTCATGGCCGCCGCGGGCGTGCCGACCGCCACGTCGGAGATCGTCGACAACCCGGCCCGGCTCGACTCGGCGCTGACCCGCTTCGGCCCGACGTGGGTCGTGAAGGACGACGGCCTGGCCGCGGGCAAGGGCGTGGTCGTCACCGCGGACCGCGCCGTGGCCCGCGCGCACGCCATGACGCTGCTCGACCACGGCCACCCGGTGCTGCTGGAGTCGTTCCTCGACGGGCCGGAGGTCTCGCTGTTCTGCCTGGTGGACGGCGCCACCGTGGTGCCGCTGCTGCCCGCGCAGGACTTCAAGCGCGTCGGCGACGGCGACTCGGGCCCCAACACCGGCGGCATGGGCGCGTACTCGCCCCTGCCCTGGGCCGCGCCCGACCTCGTGGACACGATCGTGTCAACCTGCGTCCAGCCGGTCGTGGACGAGCTGGCGCGCCGCGACACCCCGTTCACCGGCCTGCTGTACGCGGGCCTGGCCCTGACCTCCACCGGCCCGCAGGTGATCGAGTTCAACTGCCGGTTCGGCGACCCGGAGACGCAGGCCGTCCTGGCGCTGCTGCGCACCCCGCCGGCGGCCCTGTTCCACGCCGCCGCCACCGGCACCCTCGCGTCCGTGCCGCCGTTGGAGTGGGCCGAGGGCCACGCCGTGACCGTCGTGATCGCCGCCGAGGGCTACCCCGGCCGGCCGCGCACGGGTGACGTGATCAGCGGGTCCGAGGCGGAGGGCGTCCTGCACGCGGGCACCCGCCGCCGCGAGGACGGCGCCGTCGTCTCGATCGGCGGCCGAGTCCTGTCGGTGGTCGGCACGGGCAAGACCCTGGCCGACGCCCGCGCCGACGCCTACCGCCGGCTGGAGGGCGTCCACCTGACCGGCTCCCACCACCGCACGGACATCGCGCTGCGTGCGGCGAACGACGAGATCACCACCCCCTAGGCCCGCTCGCACCACGTCCGCGCCCTCCTGGTCCCGCGGCCGTGACCACCGGCACGCCGACCACGACTTGGTCGGCGTGCCGTCTGTGTCTTCGGCGACAGTTCACCCGCCCGCCGACCCGGCGGAACCGGCGCGGGCGTTTCTTCGTCCAACCTCAGACCTGGCTCACGTGGTCGTTGGTAGCCTCGAACCGGGTTCAATCCGTTACCGACCGTACGGGGGTAGGACGTCGTGGAACAGGAGACCGGCCTACTAGGAGCCGTCGCCGCCGCGGGGGGAGCCGTCGGCAAGGCGGTCGGCGACATGTTCATGGCGCAGAAGCTGCTCAACGACACGATGGCCGCCAGTCCGGTGTCGGGTCAGAAGTTCGAAGTCAGCCGGGACACCGTGCTGCAGGCCGGCAAGATCATCGACGACCAGGCGGACCGGTTGAACAAGGCCTGGCAGAGGGCCGCCAAGGACCTCAGGGTCGAACTCGGGGACGGCGCCGACCCGGTGAACGCCGGGGTGGCCGAGGCGTGGAACAGCAGGCTGGTCGAAGCCGACGACTCCTACGGCGAGCGCATCCGGCAGTACATCGACAGTCTCGACAACCTGGTCAAGCAGCTGCGCTCGGTGGCCGAGCAGTACGGGTTCACCGAGGAAGAAGTCACCACGGCGTTCGGGGCGAAGAGTGTCCACTAGCGTTCTTCGCGTCGTGATCGTGGCCGCGACCCTGGGACTGGTGGCCGTGGGCTGCACGAATCGCGAGCCCGGCGATGCCACTCCCGTCGGCGAGACGACGGCCACGTCCACCGCGACGTCGGCGACCCCCGACAAGCCGCGCCCGCGCGAGGTGAAGCTCGACGGGATCGACCCGTGCAAGGTCCTCACCACCGCGCAGATGAAAGAGCTCACGGTGGTCGAAGCCGAGCGGAACGACGGCGACATCGTGAAGGCAGGCGATGAGCCGGTCTGCGCGTACGACAACAACGACTCGCCTCGCGTCACCTATGAGGTCGGCTTGGTGACGAGCAAGGGCATCGAGTACTGGCGCGGCAGCGGCAACGTCGCGGTGGAGCAGGTGGAGGTGGGCGGTTACTCCGCCGTGCAGCTCACCTTCAAGGGCACGTCGACCGTGGATTGCGCCGTCTCCGTCGATGTCGCCGACGGTCAGCAGCTGTACGTGGACTTCTCGTCCATCGGGCAGACGCCTTCCCAGGAGCAGATGTGCGACAACGCGAAGAAGGCGGCCGAGCTGGCGCTCGTCACCTTGCCGACATTGGCGTGAGGGGAGAGTCATGAGCGGGCATCGAGACATTCCGGATTTCCGGTTCCAGGGCTATGACAACCAGGCGCTGGCCACCCTCGTCCAGCAGTTCCAGTCGGGTGACGCCGCGCAGAAGTTCAGCGACGCGTCGCACGCGCTGCGCGAGTTGTCCGCCAGCCTGACCGACGTGGACCAGACCCTGCGCACGGAGCTGAAGAAGCTCGGCATCGACTGGCAGGGCGCCGCCGGCGAGCAGGCGAACCAGAAGACGACCGTCATGGCCGACTACGCGGCCGAGGCGGACGACGCGGCGCAGCAGAACTCGCAGGCCACCGCGGTGCAGGGGGCGACGTACAGCCACACCCGCAACGGGATGCCCGAGCCGCAGAAGTTGCGCGGTGACACGGAGACGAACGTCGGGGACGAGTTCCTCGGGTTCTTCGGGCACGAGACGGATCACGCGAAAGAGGTCAAGGAGACCCAGGCGGCGCGCGAGCAGGCGATCCGCGGGCTCGACCAGTACACCGACGCCAGTCGGGACGCGTTGAACCAGTACCAGGGCATGAACAAGCCGCCGCAGTTCGACGTGACGGCGGCGTCCAGCGTCGGCACGCCGGTCGCGTCGGTCGGGCAGCTCGGTGGGACTGCGCCCGCGATTCCCGGTGGCGTGCCGGGCGGTGTCCCCGGTGGTGTGCCGGGCGGCTTGCCCGGCGGCACGGTCGGTGTGCCGCCGCAGGTGCCCGGGATGCCCGGCGGCTCGACGGGGTTGTTGCCGAGCCAGCCCGGTGGCCAGACGGTGCTGCCGCCGGCCGCCTTCGGTGGGAAGCCGGGTGGTGGGTCCAACTTCGGGTTGGGGCTCGGGCTCGGGTTGGCCGGTGGGATCGGGCTCGGGCTGGCGGCGACGCAGGCTCGCGGTTCGCGGCTCGTGCGCAACACCGCGCCGGCGATGCCCGGCGGCGCCAAGGCGCCGGAAGGTCCCGCCGGCGGCAAGGGCGCCGGTGGTGGTTCGGGCGGCAAGGGCGGTGTGCCCGGGATGCCCGCCACGTTGACCGGGAAGTCCGGCATCTCCGCGACGATCGGCGCCATCGACCCCGACGAGCGCGTGCCCGGTCGTGGCGCGGCCGGTGGTGTCGCGGGCAAGGCCGGTGCGGGTTCCTCGATGTTGCAGCCGGCGGCCAGCGCCAAGGGCGGTCCGGGCGAGGAGGACGGGGAGCACGTCCGCAAGTACGGCGTCGACTCCGACGACGTGTTCGGCGACGAGCGGATGGTCGTGCAGTCGGTCATCGGCGACGAGACCGAGAAGAAGTGAAGTGAGCGGCACGGTTGTCCTGTCCACGTTGGAGTTCGACGTCGCGTGGGAGGGTGAGCGACTTGCCCGGCGCAACGTCGCGCTGGACGTGCCGAGCCCGGGCATCACGCACACCGAGCGCGCCGTGTTCGTCGAGCAGGCCTGGGGCTCGCTCGGCGAGCGCGGGCTGGCGGCCAACCGGCGGCTGACGCCCGAGCTGGCCGACGCGTTCGCGCTGCTGGCCAACCCGCAGGTGTCGATCGACCTGTGGATCTGGGTCGACCGCCGCAAGATCAAGGGTCTTGCGGCGGCGGCCGGTGACGAGGGCATCCTCGCCGTGGTCGACGGCGACGAGGTGTGGCTGATCGAGGCACGGGGCAGCGCGCTGGCCGAGGCGGCGGTGTCCGTCGCGGGCGACATGCCCGCCGGGCACGGGCGGTCGATCAGCCTGCCGAACGACGTGCTGCGCGCGGCGGCCGACGAGGCCGGGCTGGACGCGGAGAAGCTGATGCTGGCGTTGGAGCGGCACGGGTTGCCGCTGCACGAGGCTCAGGAGCTGGCCGCCATGTGCGACGGGATGAGCACCCGCGGCCAGTTCGGCGTCGAGCGCGCCCGGCCCGGCGGCCCGCCCGTGCGCGCGGGTCGCGTGGTCGCCTGGCACGACACGCCGTCCGGCCGCTACCTGCACCAGGTGCGGCCCAGTTCGGACGGTCGCAACTGGAGCACGATCACCCCGATCGACAACGCCCGGCTCGCCGGGTGCGTGTGGGAGCTGGTGCAGGAGGTCTGAGTTCCCGGCGCCAAAACGGAACCCGCGCGTCCTCCAGGACGTCAGTTCCGGAGCGGGCCTGGGGGGCCGGAGCAATGCCCGCCGTCATTCGGGAGTGACGTCTGGTGACCAATGCGACCCTCAGCGCCACCGCGTTCCGCACCGCCTGGGAACACCTCGACCTCGGCGCCATGCCGATCGTCCTGCACGTGCAGGACGATCCCGCGCCGTGGAGCCACCTGACCGCCCAAGGACTGGCACGCGGCGGCGAGCTCGACCCGTGGCTCGGCGCGGCGTTCAAGCTCATCGCCAACCCGCCGCGGTCGGCGGACCTGCGGCTGGGCATGGGCAGAGCGGCGGTGCGCGCGCTGGCCGCGTCCACCGGCTCGGGCTCGGTGCTGGCCGTGCTGACCCGGGACCTGCTCACCGTGCGGGAGGTCGACGACGACCTCGCCACCGCGCTGGTCGGGCTGCTGCCGGAGCTGCCCGACGGCCTGGTCGGCGGATCGGACCTGCGCGGCCAGTTCGGCGCCGCGGCGATCGACCGGAGCGGGCGGCGCAGGCGGGCGGCGGACGTGGTCGACTTCCACGGCCCGGTCGACCCCGACGTGCTGCGGAAGAGGATCACCGGTCTGGTGGAGGAATTCCTCTGACCGTGGCCGGGTGGCGGGTGGCCGGGCGGTTGGGCGGTTGGCGGGTGCTGATGGGCCTTGGGCTACGGCCAGGTGTTGGACTCGGAGTCGAACAGGGCGGTCGGGCTGTGCACGGGCAGGACGCACAGCAGGTGGCCGCCGGGTGCGCGCAGCACTCGGCACTCCAGCCAGCGGGACACCTCGGTCGCGCCGAGCGCCAGCAGCCTCGCCGTCTCGGCCTCGACGTCGTCGGTCTCGATGTCGAGGTGGAAGCGGGGCTCGTCGTCCACCGCCTGCACGGCCGTGACGAGGTGCGGCAGGGCCTGGTGCAGTGAGGTGAACTGCTCCTCGCCCGGCACCGGGCGGGCCGGTGCGCCGAGGGCGGCCGACCAGAAGGCGGCGGCCTCGGTGGCCTCGGCACGCGGTGTGTCGATCAGCAGGGCGTAGACGCGACTGCGGTGCATGGCCACGACAGTAGTGGTGACCTGCGGATCTTCCCGGGGGTTCGATTAGCCTGGCCGCCATGGTTGGTGTTGCCGGACGTGCCGATGTGCCTCCCTTCCACGTCATGGAGGTGCTGTCCGCCGCGGCGCGGCGGCAGCGGGTCGTGGGGGACGTCGTGTCGTTGGCGGCGGGGCAGCCGTCCAGTCCCGCGCCGACACCGGTGCTGGAAGCCGCTCACCGCGCCCTGCGCGAGCAGACGTTGGGCTACACCGAGCAGCTGGGGATCGTCGAGCTGCGGGAAGCCCTGGCCGGTCACTACTACCGCCAGTACGGGCTGGAGATCTCGGCGGACGACGTCGTGGTGACCACCGGCTCGTCCGGCGGGTTCCTGCTGGCGTTCCTCGCCGCCTTCGAGGCGGGCGACCGGGTCGCGTTGGCCCGGCCCGGCTACCCCGCCTACCGCAACATCCTCACGGCGCTCGGGTGCGAGGTGGTCGAACTGCCCTGCGGCCCGCGCACGCGGTTCCAGCCGACGGTGGCGATGCTGGACGACGCCGGCCCGCTCGACGGGCTCGTGGTGGCCAGCCCGGCGAACCCCACCGGCACCGTGCTGTCCCCGGACGAGCTGGCCGGCCTGTCGGCCTGGTGCGCCGAGCACGACGTGCGGCTCGTCAGCGACGAGATCTACCACGGCATCAGCTACGGCACGCCCCTGGCCTGCGCGTGGCAGACCTCCCGCGAGTCCATCGTGGTCAACTCCTTCTCCAAGGCCTTCGCCATGACCGGCTGGCGGTTGGGGTGGATGCTGCTGCCGCCCGACCTGCGCCGGGCGGTGGACCGGTTGACGGGCAACTTCACGCTCTGCCCGCCCGCGCTGGCCCAGCACGCGGCCGTCGCCGCGTTCGAGCCCGAGTCGTACGCGCAGACCGAGCGCCTGGTCGAGGGGTACCGCCTCAACCGCGACGTGCTGCTCAAGGGCCTGGCCGACCTCGGCATCGACAAGGTGGCCCCGGCCGACGGCGCCTTCTACGCCTACGCCGACGTCTCGCACCTCACCGACGACTCGATGGACTTCTGCCGCCGCCTCCTGGACGACACGGGGGTCGCGATCGTGCCGGGCGTCGACTTCGACCCCGTCCACGGGCACGAGTTCATCCGGATGTCCTTCGCCGGGGCTGCCCCCGACATCGAGGAGGCGTTGCGGCGGATGGGTGCTTGGTTGTCGTCATCATGACGACAGTTGTACTCCGGATCGGGTCCGGGGTGGGGAACTGATCCAGTGGTTCAGTCGTTCGGATGACATGGTCCGGATAATCCTGTGGCTGCTCGCGGCCTGGCTCGTGATCACCGTGCTCGGCGCCGTGATCGAGGGCGTCTTCTGGCTCGCGGTGATCGGTGGCGTGCTCTTCCTGGGCACCGCCGCGTACGGCGCCATCAAGAGCAACAAGCGCCCGAAGGGCATCAAGGGGCCCTGACCCTGCCCGTTCGACCCCCCGAGCTGGAAATACGCGGAGCCGACCCGCACCATGGGTCGGTGTTCGAGACCGATGAACGACGCCTCGCCCGCTGGGAGCGCCGCGCCGAATGGCCGCTGACGGGCCTGGCGCTCCTCTTCGTGGTGGTCTACGCCTGGCAGGTCCTCGACGGCCGCTCGACCCCCGGCCTGCACCCGGTGCTCGAGGTCGCCCTCTGGCTGATCTGGCTGGTCTTCGCGGTGGACTACGCCGTGCGCCTCACGCTCGCCGTCGACAAGCGCAGGTTCTTCGTCACCCACCTGTTCGACCTGCTCGCGGTCCTGCTGCCGATGGTCCGCCAGCTGCGGGTGCTGCGGCTGATCAGCGTCCTCAAGGTGCTCAACAAGCGGTTCGCGGGCAGGTTCCGGCAACGCGTCGGCGTCTACGCCGCGGGCGTCACCTTCCTGGTCGGCCTGTGCGCCTCGCTGGCCGTGCTGGACGCGGAACGCGACCACCCGGACGCCTCCATCACCACGTTCGGCGACGCCGCGTGGTGGACGCTCACCACGATCTCCACCGTCGGTTACGGCGACCGCTACCCCGTCACCTGGGAGGGTCGCCTGGTCGCGGCACTGCTGATGATCGGCGGCATCGCCCTGCTGGGTGTCATCACCGGCACGATCGCGTCCTGGCTGGTCGAACGGCTCAGCGGGGTCGAGGACTCGGTGACCGAGGCCGAGCAGGCGACCGCGGCCGAACTCCGCCTGGTCCGGGCGGAGCTGGCCGAACTGCGCGAGGAGCTGCGCGCGGCGAGGGCCGACAGCGGCCGTTGAGCCGATCGGGCGCCGGGCTAGGACCCGAGCACCTGCCGCGCGTGCGCCGGTCCCCGCCACAGCACGCCCTGGAGCCCGGCCGCGACCGCGCCGTCCACGTTCACCTGCCGGTCGTCGAAGAACACGCAGTCCGCCGGCCGCGCCCCGATCCGCTCCGCCAACGCGGCGAAGATCCGCGGGTCCGGCTTGGCCACGCCGAGGTCGCCGGAGAACACCAGGTGCCGGAAGTGCCTGGTCCACGGCTCCCGCTCGGCGGTCCGCGCGAACGACACGGGCGCGTTCGACAGCAGCGCCAGCGGCACGCCCGCCGACGCCAGCTCGGCCACCAGCTCCACCGCGCCGGGCGCGGGCCGCAACCACCCGCGCACGTCCACCTCGGTGAGCCGCCCGGCCAGCTCCTCGTCCACCGGCACGTCCACCGCGGCCCCGACCGCGCGCCAGTACTCCAGGTCTGGCTGACCGGCGTCGTAGGCGTCCCGCGCGGTCCAGTACCCGCGCGAGAAGTCCGCGACCGGCACCCCGAGCAGCGCGGCCAGCGCGGGCAGCTCCCGGGTCGGCTCGCTGATCACCTCGCCGTAGTCGAACACCACCCAGCGCACGTCAGCTCGCCGACCCGATCCGGCGCAACGCCTCGGCCACGTCGTCCGCGTTCACGTCGCGGTGCAGCACGAACCGCACCTTGCCCGCCATCGGCCCGGCGAACACGCCCAGGTGCCGCAACCCGGTCAACGTCACCTCCAGGTCCGGCACGCCCGCCAGGACGATGTTGGTCTTCGGCTCGTCCACCTGCCACCCGAGCTCGGTCAGGCCCCGGGCCAACGCGCGGGCGTTCGCGTGGTCGTGCGCGAGGTCGTCGATGCGCCCCAGCCCCACCAGCCCCGCGGCGGCCAGCACGCCACCCTGCCGCACGCCGCCGCCGAGCATCTTGCGCACCCGCCGCGCCTCCACGACGAACGACGACGACCCGGCCACGACCGACCCGACCGGCGCGCCGAGCCCCTTCGACAGGCACACCTGCACCGTGTCCACCCCGACCGTCAACGCGGCGGGCGGCAGCCCCAGCGCCACGGCCGCGTTCCACAGCCGCGCGCCGTCGAGGTGCACGCGCAGCCCGGTCTCCCGCGCCGCGGACACCAGCAACGCGTGCTCGTCGGGCTGCGTCACGGCCCCGCCGGCGGCGTTGTGCGTGTTCTCCAGGCACAACAGCGTCGTGCGCAGCGTGTAGTACGGCCCGGACGTCCCCGCCGCCGCACGCACCGCCTCGGGTGACGCCTGACCGGGTCCCGCGTCGCACTCCAACGGGTGCGGCATCCCGCCCGCGATCCACGCGGCCGTGCCGAGCTCGCTGTCGAGCACGTGCGCGCCGCGCGGCGCGAGGAACCGGTCGCCGGGCCGCAGGTGGATGGTCAGCGCGATCAGGTTGCCCATCGACCCCGACGGCACCCACAGCGCCGCCTCGACGCCCAGCAGCTCCGCGACCCGTTCCTCGAGCTGGCGCATGGTCGGGTCGTGGTCGAGCACGTCGTCGGCCACGTCGGCGGCGGACATCGCCAGTCTCATGGCCTCGTCCGGCTGGGTCACGGTGTCGGAGCGGAAGTCGAGCGGCGAGAGCTGGGTCACGAATGGATCACATCACACCGGGCAAGCCCTGACCCGATCGTGTCGGCCATACCACGATGGGGGTGACGCAAGTCTCGGTGAACCGGCGTGCAACCGTTGGCGCCGTCGGTTCCGTCCGGTAAGTGCAAGCACGACGAGCGGAGAGAGTCCGCGTGGATCAGCGCGACGAGCAGGAGTTCGCGGAGTACTTCGTGGCTCGCCGGGAGGCCGTGCGCCGAACGGCGTTCCTGCTCTGTGGTGACTGGCACCGGGCGGACGACTTCGCGCAGACCGCGTTCGTCGCGTTGCACCGCAGGTGGCGCAAGGTCCGGGACAAGCAGGCCCTGGACGCCTACGTCCGCCGGAGCCTGGTGCGCGCGGTGATCGACGAGTCGCGCCGGCCGTGGCGGCGGGAGCGCTTCGTGGACGAGGTCCCGGAGCGGCCCTCGGGCGACGGCGAGGTGGCCGACTCGGTGGCGACGCGCGAGGCGCTGGTCGCGGGCTTGCGGCGGGTGCCGCCGAGGCAGCGGGCGGTGCTCGTGCTGAGGTTCCTGGAGGGCCTGGACGTCGCGGCGACGGCCGAGGCGCTCGGGTGTTCCGAAGGCACGGTGAAGAGCCAGACCTCGAGGGGACTGGAAGCCCTCCGCGACGCGTTGGGCGACACGATCGACGACTTGCGGCCGGCGTCGTGAGCGGGAGGAGGAGGTAGGTGGACGAGCAGAAGCTCGGCGAGCTGTTCCGCGACGCGGCCCGGGACGTGCCGCCCGCGTCCTTCGACGTGGGTGCCGTCCGGTCCGCCTCGGCGCGGGCGACGGCGCGGCGCAGGTCGGCCCTCGCGGTCGGTTCCGCCATGGCGCTGGTGCTCGTGCTCGGCGGACTGGCCGTCTCCGCGAACCTTCTGGGCACCACGAGCGGCGATACGTCCGCCGCGGGTTCCGCTGACCGGGCTTCGTCCCCTAACGTCACTCCTTTCAGCGCGGGCGAGCCGGAGGTGCTGTCGAAGGACACGCCACCGGGGCGCAGCGGTGGAAACCCGCCCGAGAGCATCCCCGATGACCCGTCTACGCAGGGGGACGAGCCATGGGGGAGCGCCGGTCGCACCGCGACCGGCAGCGCCCAACGCGGGTGCGTTGAGGTGGACCGGGAGCTCGCCGTCGCCCTCGCCGACGAGCTCTCGGTCGCCAACGCCGACCAGGCCGCGCCCGCCGTGGCGGACTGCCCGACCGACGCCCGGGGCGCGAGCTTCCTCGTGCGCGACGGCGACGTCCACGGCACGGTGTCCGTGGTGCTCGCGCCGTCGGGCACTTACGAACAGGTGGCGGCCGACTCGCGGGCGTACGCGAGCGCCGAGACGTCCGACGGCCGGCGGCTGTTCGTGCTGAGCCGGCCGGAGCAGGGTTCGTCGGAAGGTCCGCTGACGGACGACCTGGCGAAGCTCGCCGAACGGCTCGCCGCCCGGTTCTGAGGTCGCGGAGATCAGGATCACCGACCACTGTAGTACTGGCGTACCACAAATCTGGTACGTTAGTGCCAGATTTGGGAGGTGGTCGTCATGGCGTGGGCCGTGCTCATCGTGTCCGGCTTCTTCGAGGCCGGCTGGGCGGTCGCGCTGAAGCTGTCCGACGGCTTCAGCAGGCTGTGGTGGACGGTGGTGTTCGCGGTGTTCGCGCTGGTCAGCTTCGCCGGCCTGGCGTGGGCCATGAAGCAGCTGCCCGCCGGACCGGCGTACGCGGTGTGGACCGGGATCGGCGCGGCGCTCACCGCCGTGATCGGCATGATCTGGCTCGGCGACGGCGTCAGCACGGTCAAGCTCGTCTCCATCGGCCTCATCGTCAGCGGCGTCATCGGTCTCAACCTGGCCGGCGGCGGGCACTAGTACCTTTCCTGCAATGACAGCCGCAACGCCGAAGGGCGAACGCCGGCGCCAGGCGCTGGTCGAAGCCGCCGCCGGCCTCCTGGTCGACGGCGGCTTCGACGCGATCCGGCACCGCGCCGTCGCCGAGCGCGCGGGCCTGCCGCTGGCCTCCACCACGTACTACTTCGACTCGCTCGACGACCTGGTGACCGCGGCCCTGGAGTTCCAGGGCAACGCCGAGCTGGCCTACGGCAAGGCCAGGCTGGACGAGCTGGACCCGCGCGAGTGCGGCGGCGACGCGTTCGTCGAGCTCGTGCTCGACCTGCTGCTCGGGCCGTCCGGCGACCGCGACGCCGAAGCCGTCCTGCTGCGCTACGAACGCCTCGTCGCCACGGGCAGGCGGCCCTACCTGCGGCCGTTGATGCGCAGGATGTCCGGCGAGCTGCACTCCCTGCTGTTCGACATCTTCGCCCGCGCCGGTCAGCCGGTCAGCCGGGAACGCGTCGAAGAGCTGATCGCGCTGGTCGACGGCGCCGTGGTGAACGCGCTCATCGAGATCAGCCCGGACCCCAGGGCGGCCGCCCGGCGGATGCTCGGCAAGGCGATGCAACCCCGCTGACGCCCCACGCGTGCAAGGGGGCGGGGGGCGGAAGGGGACCGGATCGCATGCGCAAGGCCGAAGAGCAGGGCTTCCGTGAGTTCGCGGTGAGCCACGCCGCTTCGTTGCGGCGCACGGCGTACCTGTTCTGCGGCGACTGGCACACGGCCGAGGACCTGATGCAGGCCAGCCTGCTCAAGCTGTACCAGGCGTGGCACCGGATCGAGTGGCGCGACAACGCGTCGGGGTACGCCCGCAAGGTGCTGCTGCGCACCTGGCTGGACGAGAAGCGCAGACCGTGGCGGCGGGCCGAGCAGCGCGACGGCGAGGTGCCCGAGGTCGCCGACGCGGCGGCGGACCCGGACCGGACGGGCGAGCGGCTGTGGGCGCGCGACCTGGTGCACGCGGCGTTGCTGCGGGTGCCGCCGCGCCAGCGGGCCGTGCTGGTGCTGCGGTACTTCGAGGACCTGTCGGTGAACGAGGTCGCGGTGGCCATGGGGTGCACCGAGGGCACGGTCAAGAGCCAGACGGCACGCGGGCTCGTGGCGCTGCGCGTGGCGGTGGAGGAACTGGAGCGAGGGGCGGTGGTGGCGTCATGAGCGAGGCAGACCTGCGGGAGGGGTTGCGGGCCGCGGTCGGTGACGAGCCGCCGCTGGAGTTCGACGCCGACGAGCTGATCCGACGCGCCCAGCACGTGCGCAGGCGGCGTCGCGCGCTGGTGGCCGTGGCGGTGGCCACGCTCGCCCTCACCGGCACCGTGCTGGCCCTGCCCGGCGTCCTCGACCAGCGGCGGGGCGTCGACGCGGCGAGCGGTGCGGTGCTGACCACCACCGCGTCCGGGTCGGCGAGCGAGGTCCCGGCCACCACACCACCGCCGGTCACGACCGTGGAGCCGACCGGGGTCGAGCCGCCGACCACGGCCGCGACCAAGCCCCTCACGGGCGGCGACAGCGAGCTCTTCGAGTACCTGCGCAAGAGGTTCACCGAGGTCGCGCCGGAGGTCAAGGTGGTGGCCGCCGACGCCGCCGCGACCACCGACTCCCCGTCGAGGCACGTCTACGCGTGGTTGACCTTCGTCGACAATGTGGGGACCAGCAGGGTGGTGGTGAGGGTCGCCCCGCCCGGGTCGGGGATGACCCAGGACGAGTTCTGCGCCGAGGCCGGGTGCGAGGGGCCGATCCGCCAGCGCGACGGCAGCTCCGTGATGTCGTCCTGGCGCACGACCGCCCTGCCGGACCCGGAGGGCGTCATGCACGCCGTGGCGCACTTCCGCCTCGACGGCTCGGTGGTGGAGGTCAGGGGTTTCGGCTACCAGCCGCCGGTGGACGTCGCCGGGCGGGAGAAGGTCTTGCTGACCTACGACCAGCTGGCGTCGCTGGCCACCGACCCGAAGCTGGGCGTGTCCTGACGCTCCCCGGCGTCCGGTCGCCCGTCCGGGCGAAATAAGCTGGTCACGTGACGGTCAAGCCCCGCATCGCCAATGTCCTCGCCGGTCGCTACGCCTCCACCGAGCTGGCCACGCTGTGGTCCGCCGAGCACAAGGTCGTGCTGGAGCGGCGGCTGTGGCTCGCCGTGCTGAAGGCGCAGGCAGAGCTCGGCATCGAGGTGCCGGCCGAGGCCGTCGCCGACTACGAGCGGGTGGTCGAGCAGGTCGACCTGGCGTCCATCGCCGAGCGCGAGCGCGTCACCCGGCACGACGTGAAGGCGCGCATCGAGGAGTTCAACGCGCTGGCCGGGCACGAGCACGTGCACAAGGGCATGACCTCGCGCGACCTCACCGAGAACGTCGAGCAGCTGCAGGTGCTGCGGTCGCTGGAGCACGTGCGCGGCAAGACGGCGGCCGTCCTGGCGCGCCTCGCCCGCCGTGCCGCCGAGCACACCGACCTGGTGATGGCCGGCCGCTCGCACAACGTCGCCGCGCAGGCCACCACGCTCGGCAAGCGCTTCGCCACCGCGGCGGACGAGCTGCTGGCCGCGTTCCGCCGGCTGGACGAGCTGATCGCCCGCTACCCGCTGCGCGGCGTCAAGGGCCCGGTCGGCACCGCCCAGGACATGCTCGACCTGCTCGACGGCGACCGGGGCAAGCTGGTCGAGCTGGAGCGGGGCGTCGCGGGCCACCTCGGCTTCACCACCGTGCTGACCAGCGTCGGCCAGGTCTACCCGCGGTCGCTGGACTTCGACGTCGTCTCGACCCTCGTGCAGCTGGCCGCGGGACCGTCGTCGCTGGCCAAGACGATCCGGCTGATGGCGGGCCACGAGCTGGTCACCGAGGGCTTCAAGGCCGGCCAGGTCGGCTCCAGCGCGATGCCGCACAAGATGAACACCCGGTCGTGCGAGCGGGTCAACGGCTTCGCGGTCATCCTGCGCGGCTACCTGTCGATGGTCGGCGAGCTGTCGGGCGACCAGTGGAACGAGGGCGACGTGTCGTGCTCGGTGGTGCGCCGGGTCGCGCTGCCGGACGCGTTCTTCGCCTTCGACGGGCTGCTGGAGACGTTCATCACGGTGCTGGACGAGTTCGGCGCGTACCCGGCGGTCGTGGCGCGCGAACTGGACCGCTACCTGCCGTTCCTGGCGACCACCAAGGTGCTGATGGCGGCGGTGCGGGCGGGCGTGGGCCGGGAGACGGCGCACGAGGCCATCAAGGAGCACGCCGTCGCGGTGGCGCTGGCCATGCGCGAGCAGGGCCTGGCCGAGAACGACCTGCTGGACCGGCTCGCCGCCGACGAGCGCCTGCCGCTGGACCGCGCCGCCCTGGACGGCCTGCTGGCCGACCGCCTGTCGTTCACCGGCGTGGCGGAGCACCAGGTCGCGGACGTGGTCCGGCAGGTCGAGGACGTGCTGGCGGAGTACCCGGCCGCAGCCGGCTACGTCCCCGAGCCCATCCTCTAGCCCTCACCCCCCACCAGCCCTAACCACCCCCACCGGCCCTCACCACCCCACCGGCCCTGACCCGACCCGTCCCCTCCTGCGAGGTCGCGTCGGTCGTTCGCGTCCTCATTCCCGGCGATCACGCTTTTCGATCGTCGGGAATCAGGGCGCGAACGGTCGACTTCCCGGCGACCTCGCCGCCGTCTGCGGAGCAGCGGCAATCAAACGCGATCCCAGACGAGGCGCCCCCGGCGGTTCGGTTCGCAGACCAGCGCACGGCCCGCCGGGTCGACCGCCGTCGCGCCCTCCTCGTCGCACGGGAAGCCCTCCAGGGCCACCTGGTCGAACCGGGGCGGGGTCGTCGTCGGCTCGGCCGTCGGCCTGGCCGGCGGCTGGACCTGCACCGGTGGCGGCGGTGCGGTCGTCGCGGCGACCGTCGGAGGTGGCGGCGGTGGCGGCGGCGTGGTGGTGGTGGCCGCCGGGCGCACGGAGATGTTCGCGACCGCCGGGATCGAGGTCACCGGAGCCGAGCTGGACGCCGTCGGGAGCAGCACCGGCTCCGGGCTCGCCGACGGCTTCGCGCAGGCGCCCGTGAGAAGCAGCAGGAGCAGACCGCCGCTCGCCGCGACGGGCGCCACAAATGCCTTCGGATGGACCACGCCAAGCAGAGTAGGGGTCACTCGTCCGATACCCCAAGTGGAGTCTCCCGAGCGGCCTAGAGCCGGCCCGCCTCGATGATCCGCCGGAGGAACTGCCGGGTGCGCGGGTGCACCGGCTCGCCGAGCACCTGGCCGGGCGGTCCGGACTCGACCAGCCTGCCGCCGTCGAGGAACACCACGCGGTCGGCGACCTGCCGGGCGAAACCCATCTCGTGGGTGGCCATCAGGATCGTCCGCCCACCCGCCGCCAGTTCTCTGACCAGCGACAACACCTCGCCGACGAGTTCGGGGTCCAACGCGCTGGTGATCTCGTCCAGCAGCAGCAACCGCGGCGAGTAGGCCAACGAACGCGCGATCGCCACCCGCTGCTGCTGCCCGCCGGACAGCCGCTCCGGGTAGCTGCGCGCGCGGTCCGCGAGGCCGACCCGGTCGAGCAGGTCGAGGGCGTTGCGCTCCGCCTCCTCGCGCGGCACGCCGTGCACCACGCGCGGCGCGAGCGTGACGTTGTCCAGCACGCTCATGTGCGGGAACAGGTTGAACGCCTGGAACACGATGCCCATGCCCCGCCGGGCCACGTCGGCGTCCACCCTGGGGTCGGACACGTCCACGCCGTCGAGCAGCACCTGGCCGTCGTCCAGCTCCTCCAGCAGGTTCACGCACCGCAGCAGGGTCGACTTGCCCGACCCCGACGACCCGATCACGGTCACGACCTCGTGCTCGTGCACGTCGAGGCTGATCCCGTCCAGCACGGTGCGGTCGCCGTAGCGCTTGACGACACCGCGCACGCTGAGCACCGGATCGGTCATCGTCCCCCCTGACGGCGTTCCAGCCGGCGGCCCATGGCGTCGGCGAACCGCGCCGTGGGCGCCGCGAGCAGCACGAACAACAACCCCGCCACCACGTACGGGGTGAAGTTGAACGCCCGGGCGTGCTCGATCTGCGCCGCGCGCACCGCGTCCACCGCGCCGAGCACGGAGATCAGCCCGCAGTCCTTCTGCAGCGCCACGAAGTCGTTGAGCAGCGCGGGCATGACCCGCCGCACGGCCTGCGGCAGCACGACCAGCCGCAACGTCTGGCGCGGACCGAGGCCGAGCGACCGGGCCGCCGCGACCTGCGACGGGTGCACCGACTCGATGCCGGCGCGGAACACCTCGGCCACGTACGCGGTGTACGCGAGCACGAGCGCCGCGCCGCCGAGCACGACGAAGTCGTTCGGCACGCCGGTCAGCCGCAACGCGGGCAGGCCGAACCCGACCAGGTACAGCAGGATGATCAGCGGCAGCCCGCGGAACAGGTCCACGTACACCGTGGCCAGCGCGCGCAGCGGGAACCACACCGGGCCGGGCAGCGTGCGCAGCGTCGCCACGACCAGCGCCAGC
This sequence comes from Actinosynnema sp. NPDC037264, assembly GCF_055603705.1. Classification (NCBI taxonomy): domain Bacteria; kingdom Bacillati; phylum Actinomycetota; class Actinomycetes; order Pseudonocardiales; family Pseudonocardiaceae; genus Actinosynnema; species Actinosynnema sp. NPDC037264. The sequence goes on from NZ_JBVJVK010000001.1 coordinate 435,807, forward strand.
ACCAGGATCAGCACGCCGCAGACCGCCAGCACGCGCAGGTTCAGCCAGAGCCCTTCGAGGATCGCGGGCAGCGACCGCCACGCGATCTCGACGTCGAAGAACGACTGCCGCACGCGCGGCCAACCCGGCGCGCCCGCGACGGTGACCCCGACCGCGACGGCGAACACGGTGGTCGACAGCAGGGCGACCAGGGTCGACCGCCGCGCACGGGAGCGCTTGTAGGCCAAGCGCTCCCGTTGCCGCTCGCTCGTCACTTCAGCTCGGGTGCCGTGCCCGCGGACGACAGCCACTCCTGCTCGATCCTGGTCAGCGTGCCGTCGGCGCGCAGGTTCTGCACCGCGGTCGAGACGCACGCGGTGAGCGGGCTGCCCTTGTCCAGCACGATGCCGAACTGCTCGGGCTTGCCGTCGCCCGCCGGGATCTGACCGACGATCAGGCCGTCGTCCAGCTCGGCCGAGGTGATGTAGAACGCGGTCGGCAGGTCCACCACCAGCGCGTCGATCTGCCCGGCCCGCAACGCGGCCTTCGCGTCGTCGTTGGTGTTGTAGACCGCGACGTCCTCCTCGGGCTGCAGCCGCTGGGCGGCGTCGAAGCTGGTCGTGCCGACCTGCGCGCCGATCTTGACCCGCTTGAGCTCCGCCAGCGTCTTCACCGACGCGGCCTTGGAGGAGTTCAGCGTGATCACGGCCTGGTCCACGTCGTAGTACGGCGCGGAGAAGTCGACGGCCTGCTTGCGCTCCTCGGTGATGGAGAACTCGTTCAGGTCCATGTCGTAGGTCTTGCGGCCCGGCTGGATGGCCGCGTTGAACGGCACCCGCGTCCACACCACGTCGGTCTTCGCGTAACCCAGCTCCTCGGCCAGCGCGTAGGCGATCGCGGACTCGAAGCCCTTGCCGTTGGTCGGGTCGTCGTCCACGAACCACGGCTCGTACGCGGGCTGGTCAGTGCCGAAGGTGATCTTGCCCGGGGTGAGGGTCGGCAGCTTGTCCTTCGTGCAGGCCACGCCGTCCACCTGGTTGGTCGGCGTCGTGGTCTCGTCCGCGGGGGCGCAGGCGACCGCGAGGGCGGCGGTCACGGCGAGTATCAGTCCGGGTGCACGCATGGGATGAATCTTGCCGCAGGTGGGAAGGGCGTCCCAGGAGCCGGCACAAGTACGCTTCGGCGGTGCCCAAGCTCGCTGACTACCGGCAGGTCGCCGCAGGCAAGGTCCGCCAGGTCCACGAGGTGGACGAGGACCTGCTGCTGTTCGTGGCCTCCGACCGGATCTCCGCCTACGACCACGTGCTGACCACTCCGATCCCGGACAAGGGACGGGTGCTCACCGCGATGAGCGTGTTCTGGTTCGAGAAGTTCGCGGACTTGGCGCCCAACCACCTGGTGGCGTGGGACGACCCGCGCATCCCCGCCGAGGTGCGCGGCCGGGCGCTGCTGGTGCGGCGGCTGGAGATGGTGCAGGTGGAGTGCGTGGCGCGCGGCTACCTGACCGGGTCTGGCATGGCCGAGTACCGGCAGACCGGGTCGGTGTGCGGCGTCGAGCTGCCGTCCGGGCTGGTGGAGGCCTCGGAGCTGACGCCGCCGATCTTCACGCCGGCGACCAAGGCCGAGCTGGGCGCGCACGACGAGAACGTGTCGTTCGCGCACGTCGAGGCGGAGGTGGGCGCCTCGACGGCGGCCCGGCTGCGTGACGTGACGCTGGAGGTCTACGGCGCGGCCCGCGAGTACGCCCGGTCGCGCGGCGTGATCCTGGCGGACACCAAGTTCGAGTTCGGGCTGGACCGGTCCGGCGCGCTGGTGCTCGGCGACGAGGTGCTGACGCCGGACTCGTCGCGGTACTGGCCGCTGGAGGGGTACGAGCCGGGGCGCGTGCAGCCGTCGTTCGACAAGCAGTACGTGCGCGACTGGCTGACCTCGCCCGCCTCCGGCTGGGACCGGGCGTCCGACACCCCGCCGCCACCGCTGCCCGACGACGTCGTGGCCGCCACCCGCTCGCGGTACGTGGAGGCGTACGAGCGGATCACCGGCCGTTCGTTCGCGGACTGGCCCAGCCCCGAGGAGACCGGCGCGCAATAGTTCGCCGGCTCCGCACCCGGCCGTCACCTGGTCTTAGAGCGGGCGACACGCAGGTGCGGCGCACTGGGTGGCATGGTCGCCGAACTCGTGGTCTCGCTGTCCGGCATCGGGCCGAGCACGCTCGCCCGGTGCGCCGACCTCGCCGCCGAGCTCGACCGGCGTCGGGTGCCGTTGTCGCTGCTCTTCGCGCCGCGCAAGGCCGTGCCCGGCGCGGCGTTGGACTGGGTGCTGGGTCGGGTCGCCGCCGGTGACGCCCTGGTGCTGCACGGTTTCGACCACCAGCCGGACCCGGCGCGCCGGGCCGTGTCGCTGCGCCGCCGTGCCGAGTTCTCCGCGCTGCCCGCGCACGAAGCGGGCCTCCGGCTGGTCGCCGCGCGTGCCGCGGTGGCCCGGTTGGGGCTGGCCACGGACCTGTTCGCGCCGCCGGGATGGCTGGCGTCACCGGGCACGGTGGTCGCGCTGCGCCGGCACCGGTTCGCGGTGTGCGCCGACATGGCGGGCGTGCGCGACCTGCGCACCGGCGACGTGCGGCCGGGCCGGGTGCGGATGGTCGGCGAGCACTGGAGCTACCTGCTCGGCGTCGGCCGGGCGGCTCGGCGCGGCGGGCTCGTGCGGATCGGCGTGGACGCGGCGGACCTGGACCGGCTCGGGCCGCGCGAGGTGCTGCTGGAGGCCGTCGACCTGGCGCTGCACCACGGCGCGTCGCCCACGACCTACAGCTCGACCGCCTCGCCCCGGGGCAGCACGACGACCTCGACGCCCTCGGGCGCGGTGCCGACCAGGACGCGGTAGAAGATCTCGGTCTGCGACAGGATCGCCTCGTGGATCGGCACCGCCTTGCGCGGGCCGACCTCGGCCAGGAAGTGCGCCGCGTCGGAGACCTTCATCCAGGGCGCGGCGGTGGGCAGGCCGAGGACGTCGACGCGCTGCTCCGGCACGGTCAGCGAGTCGCCGGGGTGGTAGAACGCGCCGTGGTCGACCAGGTAGCCGACGTTCACCGGCAGTTCGATCCGGTCGTGGATGACCTCGTGCGGCGCGTCGAGGACGTCGACGACGGTGCCGTTGAACTCCAGGGCGGCACCCGGCTCGACGATCTCGGCGCCGTCGAGGTCGAACGGTGCGATCAGGCGCGCGCCGGGGTTGGCCGCGCGGACGGCCGCCAGCTTGTCGGGGTCGACGTGGTCGCGGTGCTCGTGCGTGATCAGGATCGCGTCGAGGCCGTCGACCTCCTCGAAGCCCGACGAGAACGCGCCGGGGTCGAACAGCAGCCGGGCGGCGCCGGTGTCGACCAGCAGGCACGAGTGCCCGAAGTGGGCGATCAGCATGAGCGCTCCTTCTCCGTTCCCCGAGGGGAGTCCTACTCCGGTCACCCGGCCCGCGTCTCGCTCAGCCGACGTCGTGCAGCAGCGCGTCCTCCACCTCCGGCGGCAGGCCGGCGCGTCGGGCGCGGTCGGGGCCGAGGGCCCGTTCGTACGCCAACGCGTCCACCGCCGTCTCGGCCGTGGCTCGGACGCGCAGCCCGGCGGCCAGCGCGGGGCCCGCGTCGCGGAACATCATCGCCCGGTGCGTCGGCGGCAACCACAGCGGCAGGGACCGCGGCCCCACCCACGGCTCGACCTCGTGCCGCTGGAGGACGGGCTGGGGTATGCGGACCAGCACGGTGCCCGGCGGCGCCACGGCGCCCGCGATCTCGCCCAGGACCAGCGACAACGGGTTGGCCGGCCCGATCGCGTCGTAGGTGCCGGTGGTGCGCTGCTCGGCGGCGTCCACGATCCAGGCGGCGAGGTCGCGCACGTCGACGTGCTGCGCCGGCTGGTCGGGCGCGTCGGGAACGGCGACCCGGCCGCCCCGGGACAGCCGGCCCGGCCAGTACCCGAACCGGTCGCTCGGGTCGCCGGGGCCGGTGATGAGGCCGGCGCGGACGATGAAGGCGCGGTCGCCGACGGCGTCGCGGACGGCGTGCTCACCGGCCACCTTGATCGCGCCGTAGCGGTCGGACGACATCGGCGCGTCGGGGTCGTCCTCCAGCGGGTCCAGGGTGGCCGTGGTGCCGGGGACGGAGTGGTCGGCGTAGACGGAGCAGCTGGAGACGAACGTCCAGTGCTCGGCGGTCACCGATCTCAACGCCCGGCGGACCCAGGTGACCGACATCTTGGCCACGTCCACCACGGCGTCGAAGTGCGCGCCCTCCAGCGGCCCCAGGTCGACGTCCCGGTCCACCGGCACGAGCACCGCGCCGCCGGGCACCCGGCCGGACTCCCCGCGTGCCGCGCAGACCACCTCGTGCCCCCGCCGCACCGCTTCGGCGGCCGTCGCCTTGCTGAGGAACACCGTCCCACCGAGCACCAGGATGCGCATGATCCCCACCCTGCGGTGCCACCCGCCCGCCCGCCACCACGTCCGCCCACAGCGAACGCCCGACTTGGCCGGTGGTACCAGGGCTCCCGTCGAACGCACGTTCGGGCGGACTCGCTCCAGTCGTGTCGATCCGGTGCCGATCCACCACCGTGAGTGTGCACGCATTCGTGGACGAGTCCCGGCGAAACGACACGTACTACCTGGCAGCGGCCATAGTGCGGCCCGGAGATCTCAGGCGCTTGAGGTCAGGGCTTCGCAGCCTGCTGTTCCCGGGCCAGAGGGAACTGCACTTCTGCAAGGAGAAACAGGCGCGGCGCAAACTGCTGCTGTCGAGGATCGCCGAGTCGGGCGTCCGGGTCGACATCTACCGGGCAAGCTGCCGCCGAGGCGAGGAACGCGCTCGGCAAGAGTGCCTGGCGAGACTGACGAACGACCTGCTCGACCTCGAGGGCAGGCGATTGGTGTTGGACAGTCGTGAAGAGCGGAATGCCCACGACGAGCTGACCATCCGCATCGCGCTGGGCAAGCGGGCTCGCGAAACGGGACTCGTGTACGAGCACCTCACCAGCGTGGAGGAACCGCTGCTCTGGCTGGCGGACATCGCCGCTTGGTGCCAGGGTGCCGGTGGTGATTGGGCTCGGCGTGTCGCACCGGTGATCGGTTCGGTGATCCGGCTCGACTGGCCCTAGATAGCGCGAAGCGCGGCCGCCCACCGTCCGGAGGGGGACCGCGCTCACTTCCTCGGCTTACGGGCCGAAGCTGCGATCAGGTTAGCAGGAACCGGCCCTGAAACGCCGCATCACGATCGGGTGATTCGAGGTGAACGTGTGCTGCCCACCACGTGCGAAGTTGATGAACACACAGGTCAGGTAGGCTCCGCGAGTACCGCCAGCCCTCCTAGCTTGGAGCAGCCTGTCGTGGCCCGAGTCGTCGTCGACGTCATGCCGAAGCCCGAAATCCTCGACCCGCAAGGACAGGCGGTGGCCAACGCGCTGCCCCGCCTCGGGTTCGACGGAATCACCAGTGTCCGCCAGGGCAAGCACTTCGAGCTGGAGGTCGCCGACGACGTCGACGACGCCACGCTCGCCAAGATCGCCGAGACCTTCCTCGCCAACCCCGTGATCGAGGACTGGGTCGTGAGGCGGGTCGAGGCATGAGGGTCGGGGTCATCACGTTCCCCGGCACGCTGGACGACGTCGACGCCGAGCGCGCGGTCCGGTATGCGGGCGGGGAGGCGGTCAAGCTCTGGCACGCCGACCACGACCTGAAGGACGTGGACGCGGTCATCGTGCCCGGTGGGTTCTCCTACGGCGACTACCTGCGCTGCGGCGCGATCGCCCGGTTCGCCCCGGTCATGCAGGAAGTCGTGGACGCGGCGAGGAAGGGCATGCCGGTCCTGGGCATCTGCAACGGCTTCCAGATCCTCTGCGAGGCGCACCTGCTGCCCGGCGCGCTCATCCGCAACCACAAGCTGCACTTCGTGTGCCGCGACCAGTGGCTGAAGGTGGAGAACAACTCCACCGCCTGGACGGGCCGGTACGACCAGGGCGCGGAGATCCTCGTCCCGCTCAAGTCCGGCGAGGGCGGCTACCAGGCCGACCGGTCCACGCTGGACGAGCTGGAGGGCGAGGGCCGGGTGGTGTTCCGCTACGTCGGCGAGAACCCGAACGGCTCGCGCAACGACATCGCGGGCATCACCAGCGCCAACGGCCGGGTCGTCGGCCTGATGCCGCACCCGGAGCACGCGATCGACGCGCTCACCGGGCCGACCGACGACGGCCTCGGCATGTTCCTGTCCCTCGTCGACTCGGTGGTGAAGGCCTGATGACCGTCGACACCGTCAAGCACGCGGAGAGCACGCCCGACCAGGAGCAGCCCTACAAGGAGCTGGGCCTGAAGGACGACGAGTACGCCCGCATCAAGGACATCCTGGGCCGCCGCCCCACGGACGCCGAGCTGGCCATGTACTCGGTGATGTGGAGCGAGCACTGCTCCTACAAGTCGTCCAAGGTGCACCTGAAGTACTTCTCCGAGACGACCACCGACGAGATGCGCTCGAAGATGCTCGCGGGCATCGGCGAGAACGCGGGCGTGGTCGACATCGGCGACGGCTGGGCGATCACGTTCAAGGCCGAGAGCCACAACCACCCGTCCTACGTCGAGCCGTACCAGGGCGCGGCGACGGGCGTGGGCGGCATCGTGCGCGACATCCTCGCGATGGGCGCGCGTCCGCTGGCCGTGATGGACCCGCTGCGGTTCGGCCCGGCCGACGCGCCGGACACCCGCCGCGTGCTGCCGGGCATCGTGGCCGGCGTCGGCGGCTACGGCAACTGCCTCGGCCTGCCCAACATCGGCGGCGAGGTCGTGTTCGACGCGACCTACGCGGGCAACCCGCTGGTCAACGCCCTGTGCGTGGGCGCGATGCGGGTCGAGGACCTGCACCTGGCGCACGCCTCCGGCACCGGGAACAAGGTCATCCTGTTCGGCGCCCGCACGGGCCTGGACGGCATCGGCGGCGTGTCCGTGCTGGCGAGCGAGACGTTCGACGACACGGCGGGCAAGCGCAAGAAGCTGCCCAGCGTGCAGGTCGGCGACCCGTTCACCGAGAAGGTGCTGATCGAGTGCTGCCTGGAGCTGTTCGCCGAGCGCATCGTCGTCGGCATCCAGGACCTCGGCGGCGCGGGCCTGGCGTGCGCGACGTCGGAGCTGGCCAGCGCCGGTGACGGCGGCATGCGCGTGCACCTGGACCGGGTGCCGCTGCGCGCCGCGGGCATGACGCCGGCGGAGATCCTGTCCAGCGAGTCGCAGGAGCGCATGTGCGCGGTCGTGCGGCCCGAGGACCTGGACGCGTTCATGGCGGTCTGCGCGAAGTGGGACGTCATCGCGACCGAGATCGGCGAGGTCACCGAGGGCGACCGGCTGGTGATCACCTGGCACGACGAGGTCGTGCTGGACGTGCCGCCGCGCACGGTGGCGCACGAGGGCCCGGTGTACGACCGGCCGATCGAGCGCCCGGCCGACCAGGACGCGCTGCAGGCCGACGTGCCGGACCGGCTGGCCCGTCCCACCGAGGACGAGCTGCTGCCGCTGATCAAGTCCATGGCCGCGTCGCCGAACCTGGCGTCGAAGCGGTGGGTGACCCAGCAGTACGACCGGTACGTGCGCGGCGGCACGGTGCTCGCCCAGCCCGCCGACTCGGGCATGATCCGGATCGACGAGTCGACCAACCGGGGCGTGGCGCTGTCCACGGACTGCAACGGCCGCTACACCAAGCTGGACCCGTACGCGGGCGCGCAGCTGGCGCTGGCCGAGGCGTACCGGAACGTGGCCACCACGGGCGCCACGCCGGTCGCGGTCACGAACTGCCTGAACTTCGGCTCGCCGGAGGACCCGGCGGTGATGTGGCAGTTCGAGCAGGCCGTGAAGGGCCTCGCGGACGGGTGCGTCGAGCTGGGCATCCCGGTGACCGGCGGCAACGTCAGCTTCTACAACCAGACCGGTTCGACGGCGATCCTGCCGACGCCGGTGGTGGGCGTGCTCGGCGTGATCGACGACGTCCGCCGCCGCATCCCGACGGGGATCGGCGCGGAGGCGGGCGAGACGCTGCTGCTGCTCGGCGAGACGCGCGCGGAGTTCGGCGGCTCGGAGTGGGCGCACGTCGTGCACGGGCACCTGGGCGGCCTGCCGCCGAAGGTGGACCTGGCGCGGGAGAAGCTGCTCGGCGAGGTGCTGGTGGCCGGCTCGCGCGACGGCATGCTGTCCGCCGCGCACGACCTGTCCGACGGCGGCCTGGCGCAGGCGCTGGTGGAGACCTGCCTGATCGGCGAGGTCGGCGCGCGGGTGTTCCTCGAGGGCGACAAGTTCACCGCGCTGTTCAGCGAGTCGACGGCCCGCGTGCTGGTGGCCGTGCCGCGCACGGAGGAGCTGCGGTTCACCGACATGTGCACCGCGCGCGGCCTGCCGTGGCGCAAGGTCGGCGTGGTGGACCCGGAGTCCGACGCGCTGGAGATCCAGGAGCTGGGCTCGCTGCCGCTGGCCGAGCTGCGCGAGGCCTGGGAGGGCACCCTCCCGGCGCTGTTCGACTGAGCGGGGAGTGGCCGGCCGGGGCGTACCCGGCCGGCCACCTCGTGCTCAGCCGTTGGCCAGTGCCTGGAGCCGGTCGTAGGCGCCGTTGAACTGGTTCTGGTCGATCGGCGAGGACGAGTACTGCCAGAACGTGTAGAACGGCCACGCGTACGGCAGGGTGCCGACGGTGGACGAGTAGCGCGCGACCCACAGCGGGTTGGTGGAGCTGAAGTCGCCGCTCACGCACTGGCTCCACCAGCTCGTGGACGTGTAGATGACCGGCCAGCGGCCGGTGCGGGCCTGGTAGCGGTCGCTGAACGACTTGATCCAGGCCGTCATGCTCGCCTTGGACAGGCCGTAGCACGTGGAGCCGTAGGGGTTGTACTCCATGTCCAGCGCGCCGGGCAGGGTCTTGCCGTCCCGCGACCAACCGCCGCCGTTGTTGACGAAGTAGTCGGCCTGGGTGGCGCCGGCGGACCGGTCCGGCAGCGCGAAGTGGTACGCGCCGCGGATCATGCCGACGTTGTAGGACCCGTTGTACTGCTGGGCGAAGTACGGGTTGCGGTAGGTGGTGCTCTCGGTCGCCTTGACGTAGGCGAACCGCTTGCCCTGGCCCCACCAGTAGTTCCAGTCGACGTTGCCCTGGTGCCCGCTGACGTCGATGCCGTACACGACGGCCTGGGCGCTCGGGTCGGTCGGGATGGCGATGCGCCGGCCGCCGCCGCCTTCGTGCTTGGCGATCTGCGAGCCCATGGCGTGGTCTTCGACGACGGGTGCGGCCTGCGCGGTGCCGGTCAAGCCGAGCACGGCCAGTCCGACGCAGGTCACCAGAGCAGTGGCGGTACGTGCGAGGTTGTTCATGGTGACTCCTCGAGTCAGTGCAGGGAGTTGACTCGTTGGGCAGTGTGCTGCACCTCTAACCAGTTCACCAGGGTTCTTGTGAATTAGTCACGAAAACGGAGCAACGGCGCTACCCGAGTGCCACCCTGAGCAACTGTTCGTCGTTGCCGTTGAAGAGGTTCTGGTCGCCGGGGAACACCCCGGCGGCCTGCCACTGCCAGATCGTCTGGTAGTCCCACCCGTGCGGCAGCGGCCCGAGCGCGTCGGCGTAGTGCGCCACCCACAGCGGGCTCGTGTCGCCGAACCGGTCCGACTCGCCGACGCACCGGTTCCACCAGCTCGTGGACGTGTAGATGGTCGGGTGCCTGCCGGTCCGCTGCACGAAGCGGTCGCTGAACGCGCGCACCCACGCGCCCATCCCGGCCTGGTCCAGGCCGTAGCACGTGTCGCCGTACGGGTTGTACTCCAGGTCGACCGCGCCGGGCAGCGTCTTGCCGTCCCGCGACCAGCCGCCGCCGTTGGCCGCGAAGAACTCGGCCTGCGTCGCGCCGTCCGACCGGTCCGGCAGCGCGAAGTGGTACGCGCCGCGGATCATGCCGACGGCGTGGGAACCGTCGTACTGCTGGGCGAAGTGCGGGTTGAGGTACCCGGTGCCCTCGGTGGCCTTGACGTAGGCGAACCGCGCGCCGTCCGCCCACGCCTTCTCCCAGTCGACGTCACCCTGGTGGCTGCTGACGTCCATGCCGGGCACGGAGTCCGCCGTCCGCGGCCGGTGCTGCGCGGTGCGGTTCCCGCCCTCGTGCTTGGCGATCTGCGAGCCCGCGAAGTGGTCCGCGGAACCTTCGGGCAGCGCGTCGGCGACGGGCGCCGGCACGACCGCCAACGTGATCGTGAGGACACCCAGTCGGGTGATCAAGCTGTGCAGTCGGGTGTGCGCCGCCATCAACGCCCCCATTCGGTCGGCAGTGCTGGTACGTCCGGCCTAGATCGTCAGGCCGGACGTCCGCCGCCGCATCCGCAGGAGTCACCCGTCCAGGCGCTTCAGCTCCTCCTCCGACAGCCGCAGGTGCACGGCGTCGGCCGAGTCGGCGATGCTCGCCGGCCGCGACGAGCCCGGGATCGGCACGACCTGGGGCGCCTTGGCGAGCATCCACGCCAGGCACACCTGCTGCGGGCTCACCCCGTGCGCCCGGCCGACCTCGGCGAACGCGCCGAACCGCTCACCCAGCTGCCCGGCCGCGCTCATGCCGCCCAACGGGCTCCACGGCAGGAACGCGATGTCCAGCTCGGCGCACAGCTCCAGTTCCGGCTCGCTTCCGCGGAACGCGGGCGAGAACTGGTTCTGCACGCTCGCCAGCCGGCCGCCCAGGACCTCGTCGGCTTCCCGGATCTGCGCGGGGTTGAAGTTGGACACGCCCGCGAGCTTGATCTTGCCCGCGTCCAGCAGCTCGGCCAGCGCGCCGACGGACTCGGCGGTCGGCACCGCCGGGTCGGGCCGGTGGAACTGGTAGAGGTCGATCGCGTCCACGCCGAGGCGGCGCAACGACGCCTCGCACGCCGCCTTCAGGTACTCCGGCCGCCCGTCGACCTCCCAGCCGCCGCCGGGCACGCGGGTGTGGCCGCCCTTGGTGGCGACCATGACGCCGTTCACGCCCTTCAGCGCCTCGGCGATCAGCTCTTCGTTGTGCCCGAAGTCGCGGTCGTCGGCCGAGTACGCGTCCGCCGTGTCGATCAGCGTGACGCCCTTGTCCAGCGCCGCGCGGATCGTCCCGATCGCCTGGGCGCGATCGGGTCGGCCCTCCAGCGACATCGGCATCGCGCCCAGGCCGATGGCACTGACCTCGACTCCTCCGATTCGGCGAGTCAGCATGGTGGGCATCCCTCCTGTGTCGGATCGCCGCCGCTCCGCGACCTCGTGTCGTCCTTGTGCACGCCCAGCTTGAGCGGTAGGCATTAAGCTGTCCAACAGAAGAAGCTGATGCCATTCAGCAGTACGGGTGATGAATCGTGGAACTCCGGCAGCTCGAGTACTTCGTGGCCGTGGCCGAGGAGTGCCACTTCACCCGTGCCGCCCGGCGCATGCACGTGGCCCAGTCCGGGCTCTCCGCGTCGATCCGGGCGCTGGAGGTGGAGCTGGGCGCGCCGCTGTTCGTGCGCAGCACCCGGCAGGTCGAGCTGACCCAGGCCGGCCGCGCGCTGCTGGTCGAGGCGCGGCGCGTGCTCGGCACGATCGACGCCGCGCGGGACGCGGTGGCCGCGGTGCAGGGGCTGCTGCGCGGCACGCTGGCCGTCGGCAGCATCCAGTGCCTGCACGCCGTGCACCTGCCCGCCGTGCTGGCCCGGTTCCACGAGCTGCACCCCGGCGTCGAGCTGCGGTTGCGCCAGGCGGGCTCGGGCGAGCTGGTGGACCTGGTCCGCGCCGGCCGGCTGGACCTCGCGTTCGTCACGTCCGGGCGGGTGGGCGATGACCTGTCGGTGTCCACCCTGTCGAGTGAACCGCTGGTGCTGGCGTGCGCGCCGGAGCTGCCGTTCGCCGAACGGGAGTCCGTGCGGCTGGCCGAGCTGGCCGGTCAGCCGTTCGTCGACTTCAACCCCGACTGGGGCACGCGCGACGACGTGGACCGCGCGCTGGCCACCGCCGGCGTGGACCGGAGGGTGGCGGTCGAGGTCAACGACGTGCACTCGCTGCTGGACTTCGTCGGCTTCGGCCTCGGCGTGGCGCTGGTGCCGGCGTCGTTCGCGGCCAAGCAGACCCGGGCGCGGTTCGTGGAGCTGGTCGACGCGCCGACCGCCGAGACCGCCGTGGTCACCGCGCCGACGGTGAGCGCGGCGGCGTCAGTCCTGCTGGACATGGTCCTGGAGGCGGGCCGGGGGCTGCCCGTCGCCGGTTAGCGGCCAGCCCGCCGGGTCGTTGCGGAACGCGGTGCCCGCCAGCACCTCCAGCGTGCCGACCAGCCGCGCCGGCGGTTGCGGCGACACGTGCAGGAAGGTGCCGACCTGCGCGCCCGTGACGTTGACCTCCCCCTTGAACGTGGTGTCCTGGAACGAGATGCCGCCCTCGAACCTCCCGTCCCGGAAGTTCACCCGACCGTGGAACGTGGCGCCGGAGAACAGCGCGGGCTTGCCCAGCTCGGCCTCCCCGAACTGCGTGATCCCGTAGAACTGCGCCCGTCGGGCGACCAGCCGGCCGAACCGGCGGCCCTCCAGCCGGAAGTGCACGAGCTTCGCCCCGGTCAGGTCCAGGTGGTACCGCAGGTCGTCGGTGTCCTCGCCCCACGGCAGCATGTCCGTGATGAGCCGTTGCGCGGTCATCCGGACGGTCATCTCGTGGTCGTGGGCCGGGTCGACCTTGCGCGTCTTGCCGAAGAAGGCCTGCTCCGGGTCTTCGGGTTTCTCGTCGATCGCCTCGTGCTCGAACGGCCGCCGCAGGTACGCGCACAGCACGCTCAGCACGGTCTGCTTGTAGCGCGGCGTGGTGTGGGCCAGGCTCGCGAGCACGTGCATGGCGCCCACCCTGACCTGGTCGGCTTCGTTGCCGAGCAGCTCGACGGCCCGCGCGAACCGCTCGTCGGCGACCTTCTCGCTCTCCAGGTCGTGCCGCGCCTCCTCGGTGCGCCGCCGGCGGTCGTTGAGCCACAGCGCGTACAGCGCCACGACCGCGCCGCCGGCCAACCCGCCGGTCTTGATCGCCTCCGCCTTCGGCTGCCTGGGGTCGACCAGGACGAGCAGGGCGGTCGTCGCGACCGTCACCACGACCGCGGCGAGCACGCTCGCCACCAACAACCAGCGTCCCGACACGTCAGCTCCTGACCAGTCCGAGGCCGCTGTCGTCGCGGCGCTCCACCGCCCAGCCGTCGGGCAGGGCGTTCTCGTGCTCCAGGGACACGTACATGGCGTGCGTGCGCGCTCGCTGGGGTTTCGCCAACCCCAGGTGCACACCGCCGCGGAAGTTGGCGTCCGCGAAGTCGATCGGCTCCGCGAACTCGCAGTCCGCGAACTTCGCCGGCGCGGTGAACCTGACCCCGGCGAACTTGTTCGGGCCGAGGAACCTCGTGGCGGTGAAGTCGGCGGTGTCGTGGCACCTGAACCGGCTGAACCACGCCTTGCCGTGGAAGACCATGTCGTGCAGGTGCAGCCGCCCGTCGCTGACCGCGTCGGTGAACCAGGCCCCGCCGTGCACGACCGCGTGGTGCGCCGAGTTCGACTCCCGCAGGTGCGCCGCCCGCAGCACGAGGTCGCCGACCTGGCGGTGGGACAGGTCGAAGTACTCCAGGTGCGCCCTGGTCAGGTCCAGGTTGTAGTGGGGCGCGTCGGCGGTGCCGGCGCGGGGCAGCAGGTCGGCGATCAGGCGCTGGGCGGTGAGCCGGACCTCCAGCTCCCGCTCGTCCCGGGCCACCACGTCGTCGTCCGCGAGCGTCTCCTCGAACGGCCGCCGGAGGTACGCGCACAGCACGTCGAGCACGGTCTGGGTGTACTCGGCGCGCGACCGCGCCAGCCCCGCCAACCCGTGCATCGCGCCCACCCGGACCTGCTCCGCGTCGTGACCGAGCAGTTCAACCGATCGGGCGAACCGCTCGTCGGCGACCCGCGACCGATCGTGTTCGGCCCGCGCGTTCTCCAACGCCTGCCGCGCGGACTCGATCCGCTGCCGGTCCTCGTCCGTGCGCCGCCGGCGGTCGTTGAGCCACAGCGCGTACAGGGCGACGAGCGCGCCGCCCGCGAGCCCGCCGGTCTTGATCGCCTCGTGCTTCGGCGCGGTCGGGTCCACGGCGAACAACCAGCCCGTGACCAGCAGGAACGCGCCGATCGCACCGAGCAGGACGGGCTTGACCACACCGCGCTCGCGGCGGCGGCCGACCACGAGCCAGACCAGCGCCGCCACCGAGACGACCGCGCCCGCGATCCACAGGTGCTCCACAAGGCCATCATTCTTCCCGGTGATCAGATCCGAGGTGGGTGATTGAAGAACTCGCGCGATCCAACGGTGTGCTAACTCACCGGATTGGCCCATGATGTGGGTGTCACCGCAACGGTGGGACACGAGCACGTCGGAGGAGATTTCGAGTGGACAGCGTGGAGCGGCCCACCTGGGCGCCGGGCGACATCGATCTGGCCCGCCCGAGCATCGCGCGGGTCTACGACTACTGGCTCGGCGGCGCGCACAACTTCGCCGTCGACCGGGCGGTCGCCGACAAGGTCCTCGCGGACGTGCCGGTGGTCAAGAGCATCGTGCTCAACCACCGGGCGTTCCTGCGCCGGGCCGTGCGGTTCATGCTGTCGCGGGGCATCCGCCAGTTCCTCGACCTGGGCTCCGGCATCCCGACGGTCGGCAACGTGCACGAGATCGCCCAGGCCACCGACCCGTCCGCGCGCGTGGTGTACGTGGACATGGACGCCGTCGCGGTCGCGCACAGCCGGGCCATCCTCACCGGGAACGAGCTGGTGAACGTGCTGCAGACCGACGTGCGCGACGCCAAGCAGGTGCTGGCCTCGCCCGAGGTGCAGGGCCTGCTGGACTTCGACGAGCCGATCGGCGTGCTGATGATCGCGCTGCTGCACTTCGTGCCCGACGCCGAGGACCCCCGCGGGATCGTGGGCGACTACCGCGACGCCCTCCCGGACGGCAGCTACCTGGCGATCTCGCACGCCGGGTTCGAGGAAGGCGAGTGGGACCCCACGTGGGACGACGCGAAGAGCGTCTACGACCGGGGCGTCAGCGAGATGTGCTTCCGGCCGAAACGCGAGGTCGAGGCCATGTTCGACGGTTTCGAGCTGGTCGAGCCCGGGGTGGCGCGGCTGCCGCTGTGGCGGCCGGAGTCGCCCGACGACGTGGACGCCGACGCCGCCCACTTCATCAGCTTCGGCGGCGTCGGGCGGAAGGCCTGATGAGCGGCGACGACGCCGATCGCGGACCGGGCCGGGTTGTCGACCGCGCCCCGCGACCGGCCGTATCCTCTGGGTTGTGGCGGTAGGCCGGCGGACATGACGGAACAGGTTGACCATCGGGTGGCAGCACCGGGCCGATCGAACCTCGACCCCGCCGTACTGGCCGGGGCGGAGTCCTTCGCCCGCACCTGGGCCACCGCCGTCATCGGCAGCAGCTACGTCCCGATGACGCGGGCCGAGGTCGCCGAGCACCTCCAGGCGTTGACCGAGGTGCTGGTGCACGCCCTGCACGCCAGCCCGTTCCGCACCGCGCCCGGCTACGAGATCGGCGCACGCCTGGTCGAGGCGCACTTCACCGGCACCGACACGCTCGGCCGCACCGTGCAGCTGCTCGGCGACGACCTGCTCGGCGAGCTGAACATCCAGCCGGACGAGCTGATGCGGTCGCGGCTGGCCGCGTTGCAGGGCGCGTTGGCCGCCGGGTACGCCCGTGCGCTGCGCGAACGCACGCTGGCCGAGCAGGAGGCGATCCGCGCGGCCGTGCTGGACGCCCGTGACCAGGCCGAAGCCGCGTTGCGCGCGTCCGAGGCGCGGTTCCGGGCGATGTTCACCGAGGCCGCGATCGGCATCGGCATCGCCGACATCGAGGGCCGGATCCTGGACGTGAACCAGGCGTTGCAGGACATGCTCGGGTTCAGCGTCGAGGAGATGCGGCAGTACAACATCCGCGACCTGATGCACCCGGAGGACGGCGGCAGCGTCTGGCGGCTGTACGACCAGCTCACCGCGGGCGAGTGCGACCACTACCGGGCGGAGAAGCGGTTCCGCCGGGCCGACGGCGAGCAGGTGTGGACGCACCTGACGCTGTCGCTGGTGCGCGACGACCACGGCGACCCGCAGTACCAGGTGGCGATGATCGAGGACGTCACCGACCGCCACCTGCTGCAGAACCGGCTGCGCTACCAGGCGTTGCACGACCCGTTGACCGGCCTGCCGAACCGCGCGCTGTTCCTGGAGCGCCTCGGCCGGGTGTTCAACAACCGGGCGCGCCACCGCGCCGGCCTGTGCTACCTGGACCTGGACGGGTTCAAGGTGATCAACGACAGCCTCGGCCACGACATCGGCGACCAGTTGCTGGTCGAGGTCGGGCGGCGGCTTGACCACTCCGTGTCCGGCGAGGGCAAGCTCGTCGCCCGGATGGGTGGCGACGAGTTCGTCATCCTGGTGGAGGGCTCGCAGGACACGCAGGACATCGTCAACGTCGCCGACCGCGTGCTGCGCGAGCTGGAGTCGCCGATCCGGATCGGCGGACACGAGCTGACCGTGTCGGCGTCGATCGGCATCGTGGAGCGCGCGCTGTCGGGCACCACGGCGGCCGACCTGATGCGTGACGCGGACATCACGCTGTACTGGGCGAAGGCGGACGGCAAGTCGCGGTGGGCGCTGTACAACCCGGAGCGCAACGCCAAGGAGGTCGCCCGGTTCACCCTGTCGGCGACGATGCCGGCGGCGTTGGAGCGCGACGAGTTCTACGTGGACTACCAGCCGCTGGTGCGGCTGGAGGACAGCACCGTGGTCGGCGTGGAGGCGCTCGTGCGCTGGCAGCACCCGGAGTTCGGGCGGCTGGCGCCGGACCGGTTCATCGAGCTGGCCGAGGAGACCGGGCTGATCGTCCCGCTGGGCCGGTGGGTGCTGCGGCGGGCGTGCGAGCAGGCGCGGCGGTGGCTGCAGGAGTTCGGCGACTCCGCGCCGTTCGTGTCGGTGAACCTGGCCGTGCGGCAGTCCCGCGACCCGGAGCTGGTGCGGGACGTGAAGCGGATCCTGGACGAGTGCGCGCTGCCGCCCCACCACCTGCAGCTCGAGCTGACCGAGAGCGCGATCATGGGCACCGCCGACGAGCCGCTGGAGGCGCTGCGGGCGTTGTCGGAGATGGGCGTGCGGATCGCGATCGACGACTTCGGCACCGGCTACTCGAACCTCGCCTACCTCAAGCACCTGCCCGTGCACGAGCTGAAGATCGCGGGCTCGTTCATGGAGGGCCTGCGCGCGGCGGATGAGGAAGACGCGGTGGACGCCCAGATCGTGTCGACGCTCGTGCAACTGGCGCACGCGCTGCAACTGGGCGTCACCGCCGAGGGGGTCGAGACGCCGGCGCAGGCCAAGCGCCTGCACCGGATCGGCTGCGACACCGGCCAGGGCTGGTTCTTCGCCAAGCCGATGAAGCCGGAGGAGATCGACGAGCTGCTGCGCCGCTAGGCGGGCTCGCGGAGGGCGTGGCGGCCGGAGGTCGGCTCGGCGGCCGCGTGCCGTCCGGTGACGGGGTTCGCGTAAGCGGGCTCGTCGAGGTGGCCGGTGAAGTAGGTGCCGGCGTGCGCGGCCCGCGGCTCGACCCACGGTTGCGCCCACGCCTCCGTCCACGGCTCGGCCCACGACTCCGGCAACGGCTCCGTCCAGGAGTCCGCCCACGGCTGCGGCGACGGCCGGGACCACGCCTCCGTCCAGAGTTCCGGCGACGGCTCGGACCACGCCTCCGCCCACGGCTCCGGCGACGGCTCGGACCACGGCTCCGCCCATGATTCCGGCGACGCTTCGGGCCACGCCACGGGCCAGGTTCCGGGCTCCTCCGCCGACAGGTCGGGCGGCGCGCCGTTCGGCAAGGCGTAGTCGGTGGTGGGCGTCCGGTCGTCGTCCCACCGGTCGTCCTCGACCAGCTCAGGCTCTTCGGACTGGGCCATTCGGGGAGGTGGGTCCAGCGCGTCCCAGGCCGGCGGGCGGGACGTCTCGGGGTCGGGTCGCACCGGGATGGGCGGGTAGGGCACGGCGTCCACCGCGACCTCGGCGAAGCGGGCCACGAGGTAGTCCGCGAGCGCGGACTTCCAGCGCTGCCAACGGATCTGGCGAGGACTGAGCAGGCGGTGGCGTGCGCGGGGCCGTGTTCGGGTCAGGTAGGCGACGGCGAATCGGCGGAGGCGTTCCGCCGATTCGTGCAGGGCGATGACGACCATGAGCCCGGACGCCTGGAGCAACAATGTCATGTGTCAATGGTCGAACTGCTGTTCGACGCTGGCAAGATCACCTTTGAGTGATCACCGACGGGCGGATTTCTCCCCCTCCTGGACCAGTGGGGCGAGGGAACCGGGAGGGGTGAACGTGCGTCGCATTGCCGGCGGCAGGCGGCGCGAAGGGTGGGCGATCGTGTTCGGGGTGCGACCAGAGACGTTGCGCGAGGCGTCCAAGCAGTTCCACGAAGGCGCGGACGCGGCAGGCGACGGCGCGGAGATGATCTCCATGCTCAGGCTCGACGCCGACGCGCTCGGCCAGGTGCCCGCGGCGGCGGAGTTCGTCGACGCGCTGGCCAAGTGGTCCGGCGAGCAGTCCGACGACCTGCGCCGGGGCAGCGCCTGGTACCGGGACGCCGGTGACGGCCTCAACGAGAACGCCGACGCCTACCAGCGCGCGGACGACGACTCGAACACCTCGTTCCGCGGCATCGAAGGGGGCATGGCGTGAGCTTCACCGACCCTGAGGTCCTGTACGGGCAGCTGGCCGCGGGCGACGCGGGCCGGGTCGCGGCGGCCTCCGACCCCATCACCGGCGCGATGAGCGCCGTCGGCCGCGCGGGGCAGGCGGTCTCGTCGGGCGGCAGCACGGCCACCTCCAGCTGGCAGGGCGACGCCGCGGCGGGTTTCGGCGCGCGCGCCGAGCTGTCCGCGAAGTCCGCGACCGTGGCCGGCGAGCGGCTGGGCGCGGGCGCCGACATCGTCCAGGCCGCGTCCCGCGCCTACACCCAGATGCGCGGCAGCGCCGACCAGCTGATCGACTTCTGGCGCGGTCGCTCGCCCGCGTTGGACGAGGCGCAGACCCGTGAGCTGGCCAGCCGCGTCAACGAGCAGCTGAACAACGTCAAGACCGGCTACGAGCGCGTGCTCCGCTCCTACGCCGACGCGCTCACCAAGGTCCGGCCCGGCTTCGAGGAGACCGCGAGCAAGGACCCCGGCTGGAACACCGCCGTCGCGGCCATGCGCACGTCCGCCACCGTGCCCGGTCCCGGCACCGACCCCAAGCAGGTCGCCGCCTGGTGGAAGTCGTTGACCAAGGAGCAGCAGGACGAGCTGCTGCGCACCAAGTTCCAGGAGCTCGGCCAGCTGCGCGGCCTGCCGTCCGGCGTGCTGGACCAGGCCAACCGGATGCGCATCGCGGACGACCTCCAGCGCTTCGGCGACCAGCGCGACCAGCTCGACGCGCAGCTGGCCGAGCGGGCGCGGGAGCTGGGCCTCGACCCGAACAACTCCGACGACATGACCAAGCTCATGAACGACGAGCAGTACGCGTCGCTCAGCGAGCAGCGCCAAGAGGCCGCCACCAAGGCCGAGAACGCGCAGAAGGCCGCGGACAGCCTCGAGAACGCCGAGCAGATCGCCGTCGAGAAGGGCTGGGACGAGAGCGATGTCCGCCTCCTCGCCTACGACCCGTACGGCCCGCGTGGCGACGGCGGCATGGCGGTCGCGTACGGCGACCCGGACACCGCGAACAACCTCGCGGTCTGCGTGCCGGGCACCGGTTCGGACCTGGGCAGCTTCGGCCTCAGCCAGGCCGCGAACCTGCGCGAGCAGATGGGCGCGGACGGCAACGCCACCATCCAGTGGCTCGGCTACGACGCGCCCGGCTGGGCGATCGGCGAGGTCGACAACCCCGCGCAGGCCCGCGAGGGTGGCGCGAACCTCGTCGCCGACGTCAACGGCTACCGCGCCGCCGCCGAGGCCGCGGGCCACGACCCGCACGTGACCGTGATCGGCCACTCCTACGGCTCCACCACCGTCGGCTACGCGGGCATGAACGGCCTCGCCGCGGACGACATCGCGTTCATCGGCTCGCCCGGCGTCGGCGCGTCGAACGTCGACCAGCTCTCCGCGGGCCCCGGTCACGTCTACGTCGGCGCGACCGAGCACGACCCGGTCGTGCAGGGCACCAGTTCCAGCTGGTTCACCGAGGACGGCTCCTCGATCGGCCCGTACGACGACCGGTTCGGCGCGCGGACCTTCGGCACCACCGACGGCACGTCCCTGGTCGGCGCGCACTCCGAGTACTACACCGAGGGTTCGGAGTCGGTGCAGAACCTGGCCCGGATCGCGACCGGCGACGGCGGCTCGGTGACCTCGCAGGACTGGGACGAGAACCCGCTCGGCCCGTCGCTGCCCGGCTCGCACCTCCCCGGCGTCGGGCCGGTGGTGGACTTCGTCGGCGGCACGGCCGTCGGCGCGGCCGACCTGGCGAAGGACGCGGGCACCGGGCTCTGGAACGCCGGTCGCGACGCGGTCAACGGCAACTGGTCCGAGGCGGGCACCGGTCTGCTCAACACGGGCAAGGAGATCCTCAACGACGCCGGGGACGTGGTCGTGGGCGGTGTCGGCGACGTGGTCGAGCTGGGCCGCGACGCGGTCGAGGGCGTCGGCAAGGCCTGGGACAAGACCGTCGGGTCCTGGTTCTAGGCCAAGCGGCAAGGACCGACTTCGGACTCCGGTTCGAGGCCGTCGAGGTTGTTCTTCTCGACCTGGCGCACCTGGCAGATCACCGCGTCGCCGACCTTGATGCCGTCGGGGAAGCGGTCGATGTCGGCCCCGGCGGTCTTGAGGGACACCTTCGCGCCGGGGTCGTCCTGGTCCAGCGCGAGGACCACGTAGGGCGGGGACGTCTTCCCCGGGACGGTCTCGTGCTCGGGCGTGATCCGGGTGACCTTGAACCGGACCTCTTCCTCCCAGTCCGAGCTGCAACCGACGAGGAGGGTTCCGACCGCGAGGATGGCGAGACACGCCTTGAGCGCCTTCACGCGGTCGAGCTTAGCTAGAAGCGGAGCACCGGGAGCAGGGTTGAGAGATCGGCCCGGCTCCCGGACGCGGTGACCTTGGCGTCCGCCACCGCCTGGGCCCACCCGAGCCTGCCGACGGCCAGTTCCAGCCACGTGCGCGGGTCGGTCTCGACCACGTTCGGCGGCGTGCCGCGGGTGTGCCGGGGGCCCGCCACGCACTGCACGGCGGCGAACGGCGGCACCCGCACCTCCACGCTGCGGCCCGGCGCGACCTGCTCCAGCGTGCGCAGGCTCAGCCGCACGGCCGCGGCCAGCACCGGGCGGTCCGGCCGCTCGGCCTCGCCGGCGAGCCAGGGCAGCACGGCCTCGACCGCGGCGCGAACCTCGTGGGGGTCAACGGACTTCGACGGCACCCGCCCAGGCTATCGCCGCGCGCCGGGCCGTCGTCGGGCCCGGTGCCACGCGGATGACCACCCGTGGCGGCGGCGTCAGGACTTCGCGGCGCGCACCGCTTCGGCGAGCAGTTCCTCGACCTGGTGCGCGAGCCGGCGCGAGTCGGTCGGGCTGAACGTGCTCCACGGCGCGGTGCCGTTCGACGCCCGGCGCTGTTGCAGGTAGCGGCCGTCCTCGGTGTCGAAGAACGCGACCACGCGGTCCGGCCGGCACCGCTTGCCGTACTTGTCGCGGGCCGCCGCGCCGAAGTTGCCGGTGTGCACGAGCCCGGTGAACATCTTCACCAGCGTGACGGCGTCCTCCTGGCGCACGCCGTGCTGGCGCAACGAGTTCTCCAGGCTCTTGGGCGAGCCGTCGGACTTCTTGACCGCGGCCTCCAGGTCGGCGCTCGGCATGGTGACCGAGTGCCCGGTGCCTGCCGGGTGCGCGGGCAGCGCGCCCAGCACCGCCGACGGCAGGCCGCTGCCCGCCGCGCGCCGGAACGTGAGCCGGTCCCCGGTCAAGGTGGCCACCGCGCCCTCGTCGCCGTTGGCCACGGCCAGCACCCGCACGCTCTTGCCGATCCACACCCGGCCGTCGACCTCGCGTTCGGGCCTGCTGAACAGCCGCAGCAGGTAGTCCAGCTCCGGGTGCAGCCCGGTCGGGCCGCCGAGGCCGCGCGCGCCGATGCCCTGCCAGACGCGGCGTTCCAGGTCGGCGCGCTCGGCGTGGGTCTTGCCCGGCGACGGCACCTTGATCACCAACGGCATCTGGCCCAGGTCGAGGCGCTCCCAGAGCACGTCGAACTCCTCGGCCGAGAGCTCGATCGGCTCCCGCTCCGCGGACCCCCCGAAATACGTCACCGAAATCCCCGTCCCCTGAACGCCGGACACGGGCCCGCATCAGGTCGACGCGAGCCCGTGCACCGGAGGATCGAACCCTACTGAGGCGTTTCCCCGATCACCGGCGGCGCGACGAGCCGGTCGTCGCCGAACACGTCGTTCGTCTCGACCAGGTAGTCGGCTGCCTTGTGCTCGATGTCGTCCTCGCCGTTGCCGCCGTGCGCGCCGGCCGCCCCACCGGCCATGCCCGGACCGCCCGCACCCGGACGACCCGCCGCGCCGGGACCACCGGCGCCGGGACCGAAGCCGCCGACGCCCGCGGCGCCACCGCGACCGGGCACGCCGGCCGGGTTGCTACCGCCGGGCATGCCCGCGCCGGGCACGCCGGAACCGGGCATGCCGCCCATGCCGGGCATACCGGGACGCATGCCGCCGGGACCCTGCTGACCAGGGCCGGGCATGCCGGGCATACCCGGCATGCCGGGGCCGCGACCGGTCGGCAGACCGGGACGCGGCGGACCGCCGGGACCGGTCGGCACCCTCGGCGGGACCTGCGGGCCGTTGTTCGGCGGCTTCGGCGGGACCCACTGGGGAGGGGGCATCGGGCCGACGGGCGGCTTCGGCGGCAGGTTCACCGGGGGGTTGACCGTCGGCGGAGGCGTCGGCGTCGGCCCGCCGGTCGGCGGGGGCGCCCACGAGGTGTTCGTGTTGCCGCCGGTGCCGGGCACCAGGCCGGGCTGCGGCACGGGCGTGCCGGTCGACGGCGGGGCCCACGACGTGTTCGTGGTGCCACCGCTGTCGGCCGGCGGCGTCCAGGTCGGGGTGGCGTTGTAGTTCGCGCGCGTGTTGTTGAACTCGCCCGCGCCGGCGGGCGGCGGGGTGTCGATCACGACCTGCGGCGGCGGGACGAACTTGCCCAGCGTGTCGGCGTTCCACTCGCTGCTGGACTGGTAGTTGTTCATCACCTCGACAGCCTTGGCCTCGGCGTTGTCCTGCGCCGCTTCCTGCTGCTCGTGGTCCTGCTGCTGCTGGATGACGTGCATCATCCCGACCGGACCGGTCAGCCCGCCGAGGATCTTGTCGCCGAGCGACGGCGCCTCGGTGGTCACCGGGACCGGCTCGGGCATCTCCTTGCGGGCGTTCGCGATGTAGTCCGCCTGCAGCTGGGCGGAGGTCTCCATCGTGCTCGAACCCTGCTGGGCGTCCTCCGCCCACGCGGCGAGCGGCGACAGCGTGGCCGTCGTGGTGTCGGCGGTGTCGCCCTCCCAGCTCGCGCCGAGCTTGGCGAGCCCTTCCTTGATCGAGACGTCGATCTCGCCCAGGGTCTCGGACAGCGACTTCCAGGAGTCCTCGAGCGGCCGGGACGCGGCAACGCCCGGACCCTCGTTGATCATCCGGTAGAGATCGGGGTGGGCATACCCGCGCCAGCGGTGGTCACCCATCGTGCTCGCCCCCCTCGGGTGCGTAGGTCAGCAAGGTTCAGCCGTTGTGGATGCGTCCCCAGGACGCGGAGTTGTCGCCTTCGACCCGGCGGTAGTCGGCCTCGATCGCGGTGAGCTGGTCGACCACGCCCTTGAGCTGCTCGCGGTACGCCTTGAGCGCCACCACGCCGGCCGAGTCCCCGGACTTGAAGGTGTCCTGGTTGAACCGCTGCGCGGTCTCGTCGCTCACCGGGTCGCCCGCCCAGGGCTTCGCTTCGAGCTGCGTCATCGCGTTGGCGAGCTTCGTCTCGAGCTGGTCCAGCGCGTCCGAGAACACCTTGCGCGCGGCCGGGATCGCCGAGGGCTCGATGCTCAACTTGCGCTGCGCCCCGCTGTAGTCGGGCAGCGTCGTCGGCGTCGTTCCTCCGCCACCACCATCCGCGATGTACACGGCACACCCCTCCTCAGTGCTGCACATACCCCAGCGTGTGCATCTGGGACGACTTTAGCTCTGATGCATGACGCAGGTGACCGGTTCCACCTGCAAAGGGAATAGTTCTACTTGTTCACGTTGGCGACCACCGCGGCCGCGACCGGCTGGACGACCTGGCACAGGGTCGGGATGTCGGTCTCGTCGACGCTGGAGGCCTGCACGTCGACCACCTGGCCGTCCGAGACGTCCACCGTGACGGAGCAGGAGACGCCGAGCTGGGTCGTCGCCTCGATCATCAGCGCGGGGAAGCCGCCGACCTCCAGCTTGGTCACCTTGCCGACCGACTTGGCGTAGTCGTCGATGCCCGCCGTGGTGTCGGCGGTCAGGCCGACGAAGTACTTGCGGTCCTCGCGGCTGATCGTGCAGCTCTTCTTGTCCGGCTGCCCGCCCGGCTGCGGCGGCCGGTCCAGGCCGAACTCGGCGCGCTGGGCCTCGGTCAGCAGCGTGCACGGGTCCACGTCGTCGATGTTGATCGTCTTCGGGCGCTTGGCCGGCTCCTTCGTCGTCGAGGAGGGCTTGCCCGACCCGGACGCCTGGCCCGACGCGGTGGTCGTCGGCGTCGAACCACCGGGGTTGGCGGACCCGTCCGTGGCTTGCGAGCAGCCCCCGAGCAGGGCCAAGGCGGCGATGAGCGGCACGACACGGCGCATGAGGACCAACGTATCGGATCAACGTCACCCGCAAGGCGGGTTGGGGCAACCCGCGCGACAGCGCGCACGGCCGAACACGGGTACGTAGGGTCGGCGGCGTGGGAGACACGGGACCTGGACGGATCGAGGACTACGCGCTGCTGTCCGACCTGAGGACGGCGGCCCTGGTGGGACGGGACGGGTCGATCGACTGGCTGTGCATGCCGCGGTTCGACTCGCCGTCCTGCTTCTCCCGACTGCTCGGCACCGAGGACGACGGGCACTGGCGGATCGCGCCGACGGGCGAGGTGGTGTCGGTGCGACGGTCCTACCGGGACGGCGGCCTGGTGCTGGAGACCGAGTTCGAGACCGTGGACGGCGTGGTGCGGCTGATCGACACCATGCCGCCCGAGCAGGACGACTGGGACGCCGACACGCGGGTGGTGCGCGTGCTGGAAGGCGTGGCCGGGCAGGTCGAGATGTCGTTGCGGTGGGTGCTGCGCTTCGCCTACGGCGACTCGGTGCCGTGGGTGCGGCGCGGCGAGCGGGACGGGCAGGAGTGCATCGTCGCGCTCGCCGGACCGTCCGCGGTCGCGCTGTACGGCGACCGGCTGCCCTACCGGGTGCACGGCCAACGCGCGCACGAGGCGGAGTTCACCGTCTCGGCGGGCGAGCGGCTGTCGTGGGTGATGGAGTTCGCCTACTCGCCCGACGAGCCGCCCGCGCCGGTGGACGCGATGGCGGAGGTGGCGCGGTCGGAGGCGTTCTGGCTGGGCTGGTCGTCCCGGATCGGCTACGACGGTCCGCACGCGGAGGCCGTGCGGCGGTCGCTGATCACGTTGAAGGGCCTGTCGTACGCGCCGACCGGCGGGATCGTGGCCGCGCCGACCACGTCGCTGCCGGAGACGTTCGGCGGCGAGCGCAACTGGGACTACCGGTACTGCTGGCTGCGCGACGCCACGTTCACGTTGCTGGCGCTGGACAACTTCGGCTGCACGGACGAGGCGGCGGCGTGGCGGCGGTGGCTGCTGCGCGCCGTGGCGGGCGACCCGGCCGACCTGCAGATCATGTACGGCCTCGGCGGCGAGCGGCACCTGGTCGAGTGGGAGGTCGACTGGCTGCCCGGCTACCGGGGCGCGCGGCCGGTGCGGGTCGGGAACGCGGCCTACCGGCAGTTGCAGCTGGACGTGTACGGCGAGGTGATGGACGCGTTGCACCTGGCCCGGGAACGCGGCCTCGGCGAGACGCCGGACTCGTGGGCCATGCAGCGCGGCATGATGCGGCACCTGGAGAAGGTGTGGGAGCAGCCGGACAAGGGATTGTGGGAGGTGCGCGGCCCGGACCGGCACTTCACGCACTCGCGGGTGATGCTGTGGGTGGCGTTCGACCGGGCGGTGCGCGCGGTGGAGGAGCACGACCTGCCCGGTCCGGTGCAGCGGTGGCGCGAGCTGCGCGAGGCCGTGCACGCCGAGGTGCTGGCGAAGGGCTGGAACGCGTCGCTGGGCGCGTTCACCCAGTACTACGGCGGGACGGAGCTGGACGCGGCCACGCTGCTGATCCCGGCGGTCGGCTTCCTGCCCGGCGACGACCCGCGCGTCACCGGCACCCTCGACGCGATCTCGCGGGTGCTCAAGCGCGGCGACCTGGTCGACCGGTACGAGACGGGGCACGGCGAGTCCGAAGTGGACGGGCTGGTCGGCGTGGAGGGAAGCTTCCTGGCGTGCTCGTTCTGGTACGTCGACGCGCTGGCGCTGGCCGGGCGGCGCGAGGAGGCGCTGGCGATGTTCGACCGGCTCGTGGACCTGTGCAACGACGTGGGGCTGCTGGCGGAGGAGTACGACGCGGGCACCGGGCGGATGCTCGGCAACTTCCCGCAGGCGTTCAGCCACCTGGCGCTGGTGAACAGCGCGGCGGTGCTGTTCGGCGGCCACACCCGCGACGAACGCCACCGCGGCGGTGCGGCGTGAGGGCGGCGGAGGTCGTCCCCGGCGAGCCCTCGGCGTCACGGGTGGTGGACCGCGAGGTCGTCCCGGTCGACGGCGAGCTGCTGGTCGAGGGGCTGCTGGCGGGCGTGTGCGGCACCGACGTGGAGATCGTCCGCGACGGTTTCGGCTGGTTGCCGCCCGGTCGGGGGCACATCGTGCCGTTCCACGAGTCGCTCGGCCGGGTGATCGGCAGCCCGACGCCCGAGTTCGCGCCGGGCGACCTGGTGGCCGGGGTGGTGCGCCGGCCCGACCCCGAGCCGTGCCCGGCGTGCGCGGTGGACGCGTGGGACTTCTGCCGCAACGGCAAGTACACCGAGCGCGGCATCAAGGAGCTCGACGGGTACGGCATGCAGCGCTGGACCGTGCCGCCGAAGTTCGCCGTGCGGCTGGACCCGACCCTGGGTGACGCGGGCGTGCTGACCGAGCCCGCCTCGGTGGTGGCCAAGGCGTGGGCGCAGGTGTCGGCGGTGGCCGCGCGGTCGCACCTGCCGGTCCGGTCGGCGCTGATCACCGGCGCGGGGCCGATCGGCCTGCTGGCCGCGCTGCTCGGCGTGCAGCGGGGCTTGGAGGTGCACGTGGTCGACCGCGTCACCGAGGGCCGCAAACCCGACCTGGTGACCACGCTGGGCGCGACCTACCACCCCGACCTGGCCAAGGTCACCGCCGAGGTGGACGTGGCGATCGAGTGCACCGGCGTGCCGGCCCTGATCTGGGAGTGCGCCCGCCGCGCGTCGGTCACCGTCGTGGCGGGCATCTCGGGCGAGCACGACCCCGTGCCGCTGGACCCGGGCGTGTTCGACGGCATGGTGCTGGGCAACAAGACGGTCTTCGGCACGGTCAACGCGGGCCTGCCGGACTACCTCGCGGCCGCCGACGCCCTCGCCGAGGCCAGCCGACCGTGGCTGAACGGCCTGATCACCCGCCGCGTGCCCCTCGACCGCTTCACCGAGGCGCTGGAGCGGGAGCCCGACGACGTGAAGGTGGTCGTCGACCTGGCTTGACGCCGGTCCCGCCCGGCGGCGGTGCCGTCGTCCCGCCGGGCGACCCGGGCCCGTCCGCCCGTCGCCGGATCCCCACCCTGGGGTGATCCCACCCGGAGGTATTCGCGATCGGACGGCACCGGCGGCCCGGTCCCCGCGTCGATCAGGGTGAAGGTCGGCCTTCCGCCGCCGGGACGGCGCCCCGTGCGGCACGATGGCCGCGCACCGATCGACTCAAGCGGGAGGCTGGACGTGCCTGGAGGTTGGACCACCCAGCGGTGGACCGAGGTCTTCACCGCGCAGGCGGGGATGTTCCGGGCGGCGGTCGGGAAGGCCGACCCCGCCGCCAAGGTGCCCAGCTGCCCCGGCTGGACGTTCACCGACCTGACGCTGCACGTCGGCAGGTTCCTGGAGACGTCGCTGGAGTACCTCCGCACCGGCAGCCCCGTCCAGCTCCGCCTGCCGAGCCCGCCCGCCGAGGTGGAGCCGCTGACCTACCTGGACACCCAGCTGGCCAAGGCCGCCGAGCTGCTGCCCGCCGTCCCGGGCAACCGGGCGGCCTGGACGTTCTCGCCCGCCGCGCCGGACCTGGCGTGGGTCTGGCACCGGCGGATCGCGCACGAGCTCGACCTCCGCCGTTGGGACGCCCAGGCGGCCCTGCGCGAGCTGGTGGTGGGCGACGCGGACTTCGCGGTCGACGGCATCGACGAGGCGCTCACCACCCTGCTCGCCGCCAAGTACGCCACCGACGTGCCGCCGACCACCAAGGGCACCGCCCTCGTCCAGCTCACCGACGTGCCCGAGGCGTGGGTGGTGACGTTCGCGCCGGGCGTCGTGCCGGAGGTGCGGGCGGCCTGGCCGGGCGAGGAGACGGACGTCCAGGTCACCGGCGAGGCGCAGCTCGTGCACTACGGGCTGTGGGGCCGGCTGCCGCTCAAGCACACGGGCGACGAGCGGGTCTGGTTCGCGCTGAAGCTCGACTGACGGCCGGGTGAGGGTGCGTTTCGTCACGTCGCAGGGGGGCTGAGGGGGGTGGGACGCCCCCTCTCAGCCTTACACTCGATAGTGCAGCCCACCCTCGTCGTTAGGGAGCAACCCGGTGGTCACCGACCATTCAGCAACCGGCCGCATTGACCCCGACACCCAGGAAGAGCGCGAACCCCGCGAGGAATGCGGTGTGTTCGGCGTGTGGGCGCCCGGCGAGGAGGTCGCCAAGCTCACTTACTACGGCCTCTACGCCCTCCAGCACCGCGGCCAGGAAGCCGCCGGCATCTCGGTCGGCGACGGCAGCCAGGTGGTGGTCTTCAAGGACCTCGGCCTGGTCAGCCAGGTGTTCGACGAGCAGGTGCTCCAGGCGCTGCGCGGCCACGTCGCCGTCGGCCACTGCCGCTACTCCACCACCGGTTCCACCACGTGGGAGAACGCGCAGCCGACGTTCCGCACCACGGCCACCGGCTCGGGCCTGTCGCTCGGCCACAACGGCAACCTGGTCAACACCGCCGAGCTGATGGTGAAGGCGCGCGAGGTCGGCGTGGACACCAGCCACGGCGCGACCACGGACTCCGACCTGATCTGCGGCCTGCTCGCCGCGCAGGCCGCCGACATCGGCATCGAGCAGGCGGCCCTGGAGCTGCTGCCGACCCTGCGCGGGGCGTTCTGCCTCACGTTCTCCGACGAGTCCACCCTCTACGCGGCCCGCGACCCGCAGGGCGTGCGCCCGCTGGTGCTCGGCAGGCTGGAGCGCGGCTGGGTGGTCGCCAGCGAGACGGCGGCGCTGGACATCGTGGGCGCGTCGTTCGTCCGCGAGGTCGAGCCGGGCGAGCTGATCGCGATCGACGAGAACGGCCTGCGGTCCAGCCGGTTCGCCACGCCCGAGCCCAAGGGCTGCATCTTCGAGTACGTCTACCTGGCCCGTCCGGACACCACGATCGCCGGCCGCTCGGTGCACGCCACCCGCGTCGAGATCGGCCGCCGGCTGGCCGCGGAGCACCCGGTGGAGGCCGACCTGGTCATCCCGGTGCCCGAGTCCGGCACGCCGGCCGCGATCGGGTACGCGCAGGCCAGCGGCATCCCGTACGGCTCGGGCCTGGTCAAGAACGCCTACGTCGGCCGCACGTTCATCCAGCCGTCGCAGACCATCCGCCAGCTGGGCATCCGGCTGAAGCTGAACCCGCTGCGGGACGTGATCCGCGGCAAGCGCCTGGTCGTGGTGGACGACTCGATCGTGCGCGGCAACACCCAGCGCGCCCTGGTCCGGATGCTGCGCGAGGCGGGTGCGCTGGAGGTGCACGTGCGGATCGCGTCGCCGCCGGTCAAGTGGCCGTGCTTCTACGGCATCGACTTCGCCTCCCGGGCCGAGCTGATCGCCAACGGCCTGGACACCG
Organism: Actinosynnema sp. NPDC037264; assembly: GCF_055603705.1. Taxonomy (NCBI): domain Bacteria; kingdom Bacillati; phylum Actinomycetota; class Actinomycetes; order Pseudonocardiales; family Pseudonocardiaceae; genus Actinosynnema; species Actinosynnema sp. NPDC037264. The sequence goes on from NZ_JBVJVK010000001.1 coordinate 465,998, forward strand.
ACGGCATCCGCCGCTCGGTCGGCGCGGACTCGCTCGGCTACGTGTCGCTGGAGGAGCTGATCGCGGCCAGCGAGCAGCCCAAGACCCGGCTGTGCACGGCCTGCTTCGACGGGGACTACCCGATCCCGCTGCCCGACGACGCGCTGATCGGCAAGCACCTGCTCGAGGGGATCCGGGGCGTCGCGGGCTCGGCGACCCCCGTCCTGACGAACGGGTACGGTGCCGAAGACGCCCTGCAACGCCCCTGATCGCCGGCGGAGCCGGGCGCGCGCCCGGCCCGGGAACAGATGTACCGAATGTGGATGCCCTGAATGTGGAGCACAGAGACGTGACGGACAGCGCCAAGGCGACCTACGCCGCAGCTGGAGTAAGCATCGAAGCCGGCGACGAGGCGGTGGAGAAGCTCAAGCCGTGGGCGGCCAAGGCGCAGCGTCCCGAGGTGCTCGGCGGGATCGGCGGCTTCGCGGGGTTGTTCCAGCTCAAGCTCGACCGCTGGAAGGAACCGGTGCTCGCGGCCTCGACCGACGGCGTCGGCACCAAGATCGCGGTCGCGCAGGCGTTGGACAAGCACGACACGGTCGGCATCGACCTGGTCGCGATGGTCGTGGACGACCTCGTGGTGTGCGGCGCGGAGCCGCTGTTCATGCAGGACTACATCGCGATCGGCCGGGTCGACCCGGACAAGGTCGCGGCGCTGGTCAAGGGCATCTCCGAGGGCTGCGTGCTGGCGGGGTGCGCGCTGCTGGGCGGCGAGACCGCCGAGCACCCCGGCCTGATGGGCGCGAACGACTACGACATCTCCGGCACGGGCGTCGGCGTGGTCGAGGCGTCCGGCATGCTCGGCCCGGACCGGGTGCGCGCGGGTGACGTGGTGATCGCCATGGGCTCGTCCGGCCTGCACTCGAACGGGTACTCCTTGGCGCGGCACGTGCTGCTGGACATCGCCCGGATGCCGCTGGAGGGCCACGTCGAGGAGTTCGGCCGCACCCTCGGCGAGGAGATGCTCGAGCCGACCCGCATCTACGCCAAGGACTGCCTCGCGCTGGCCGCCGAGGCAGAGGTGCGCACGTTCGCCCACGTCACGGGTGGTGGCCTGGCCGCGAACCTGGCCCGCGTGCTGCCCGAGGGCCTGCGCGCCGAGCTCAACCGCCGCACCTGGACGCCCGCGCCCGTGTTCGCCCTGATCGCCCAGCGCGGTCGGGTGGAGCGCGAGGAGATGGAGAAGACGTTCAACATGGGTGTCGGCATGGTGGCCGTGGTCGCGCCCGAGGACGTGGACCGCTCCCTGGCCGTGCTCACGGCCCGCCACGTGCCCGCGTGGGTGCTGGGCGACGTGGTCCGCTCGGACGAGCCGGGCGCCGCCCTGGTGGGCGACCACCCGCGTTTCTAGGCGCCGGCAGCAACCTCCGGCGGTCGCCGATCCGTATCAAGCGGCGACCGAGGAGGGGCCGAGTGGATCGCGATCGTGAGTTCGACGAGTACGTCGACGCCCGGGCACTGGTGATGCGGCGGACCGCGTACCTGCTGTGCGGGGACTGGCACCGCGCCGAGGACCTGGTGCAGACGGCGCTGACCAAGCTGTACGTCGCCTGGCCCAGGGTGCGGCGGGACGCGTCGCCGGACGCCTACGCGCGGAAGGTGCTGGTCCGCGCGGCCATCGACGACTCGCGCCGGGCGTTCCGGCGGCGGGAAACGGTGGTCGACGCGGTGCCGGACACACCGGTCGCGGGCGCCCCGTCCGACATCGACGTGCGGCGCGCGCTGGCGTCGTTGCCGGTCGGGCAGCGGACGGTGGTGGTGCTCCGCTACTGGGAGGACCTGAGCGTCACGGAGACCGCGCGCCTCCTCGGGCGAACCGAAGGCACCGTGAAGAGCCAGGCGGCCAAGGGCTTGGCCGCGTTGCGCGACCTTCTCGGGCACGACGTCCTGGAGGAGCAGCGATGACAGACATCAAGCAGACCCTGGCCACGGCGTTCGCCGACGAGCCGCCGCTGGCCGTCGACAAGTCCGCCATCCGCCGCGCGGGCCGGCGCAAGGTCGTGACCCGGCACGCGTCCGTCGGCTCGGCGGTGGCGGTCGCGGTGGCCGTGGCGATCGTGCCGTTCGGCCTGGACGCCGGTGGTGGCGGCGGTCCGGACGTGGGGCAGGCGGGCACCGCCGAGTCGCAGGCGTCAGTACCGCGATCCGCGCCTGGTCCGTACACCAAGCCACTGGATCCGGGCCTGTCGGACGAGCGGGCGGCGGAGCTGACCGGGATCCTGCGCGACTCGGGCGCGATCCCGGCGATGCAGACGCACAGCCCCGCCGGGGCGGAGTTCGGCCCCTGGGAGTTCGAGGCGTGGGGAGCCTTCTACAAGGCCCACGCGGAGGTGTTCGACGCCCGCGGCAGTGCCATCGTGACGGTGGAACTGGTCGCGCGCCCGTACGAGGGCTGTGAGGCGGTCACCTTCCAGTCGGCCGCCCGGACGTGCGAGGTGCGGACGACGCCCGACGGTCGTGAGTACAAGGTCGAGCGCGGACCGGACGTCCCGGGCGATCTGATCAGGGTCACCGCGAAGCTCCCGGACGGTCGGAAGCTCGAGGTGTCGGCCCAGGGCATCGAGGACCGAAGCGGAGGCCCTTACAACACGACGCCGGCGGTCGGCGGTGGGCCGAACCCGATGACGGTGGACGAGCTCGTAAACCTGGCGACCGTGCCGGGGCTGGTCTTCTAACCTGTACCGGTGGCCGAGGACCTGACCGTGACGCGGACGCTGGTGATACCGGCGGCCGAGTTGAGCGAGCGGTTCTCCCGGTCCTCCGGCCCCGGTGGCCAGGGCGTGAACACGGCGGACAGCCGGGTCGAGCTGAGCTTCGACCTGGCTGCCTCGCCGTCGGTGCCGGAGTGGTTGCGCGCGAGGATGCTCGGCCGCCTGGAGAAGCGCCTGGTGGACGGCGTGCTCACGGTGACCGCGAGCGAGCACCGGGCGCAGTTGCAGAACCGCCAGGCGGCCCGCGAGCGGCTGGCGCGCCTCCTGCGCGACGCCGCCGCCGCGCCCCCGCCGGTGCGCCGCGCGACCAAGCCGACCAAGGGCTCGAAGGAACGCCGCATCGCGGAGAAGAAGCGCCGCGCCCAGACGAAGCAGGGCCGCCGCGGCGGTGGCTGGGACTAAGGTCCCAGGGCGTGACCGAGCCCGATTTCCTCACCATGGCGCGCACCGCCTACGACACCGTCGCCCACAGCTACGCCGACCTCGCGCGCGACCTGCTCGCGGAGATCCCCGCGGACCGGGCGGTGCTCGGGATGTTCGCCGAGCTGGTGAGCGGGCGGGTGGCGGACGTCGGGTGCGGTCCCGGCCGGATCTCCGGGCACCTCAAGCGGCTCGGCGTGGACGTGTTCGGCGTCGACCTGTCGCCGGAGATGGTCGAGGTCGCCCGCCGCGAGCACCCGGACGTGCCGTTCGAGGTGGGTTCGATGCTCGACCTCGACCTGCCGGACGGCTCGCTGGGCGGCGCGCTGGCCTGGTACTCGCTGATCCACGTGCCGTGGGAGGAGCACCCGGCCGTCCTCGCGGAGTTCCACCGCGTGCTCGCGCCCGGCGGCCTGCTGGTGCTGGCGTTCCAGGTCGGCGACGAGGTCCGGCGGTACGAGCAGGGCTACGGGCACGACATCCTGCTCGACGTGTACCGGATCAACCCCGACCGGGTGCTCGGCCAGCTCGCCGAGGCGGGGTTCGAGCCGCACACCCGGCTGGAGCGGGAGCCGGCGGACCCGAAGTGGGAGAAGACCCGGCAGGCTTACCTGATCGTGCGCAAGAGCGGTCAGCCCAGCCAGACGTAGAGGCGTTCGGGCCGCCCGGTGCCGCCGTACTTCAGCCGCACCTCGGCCTTGCCGGTGCTCACGAAGTGCTCCAGGTACCGCCGCGCGGACACCCTGGCCAGCTCGGTGGCGTCGGCGCACTCGCTGGCCGTCACCGGGCGTTCCCGCAGCACGCGCTCCACCAGCGCGGCGGTCTGCGCGGTCAGCCCCTTCGGCAGCACGGGCGCGCTGCTCGGCCGTGCGCCGAACACCTGGTCCACGTCCGCCTGCCCGGCCGAGCCGAGCTGGTCGAGCCGCCGGTCGAGCGCGGCGAAGTGGGCGAGCTGGTCGCGCAGCGCCGCGTACTCGAACGGCTTGATCAGGTAGTGCAGCACGCCGCCGCGCATGGCGCTGCGCACCGTCTCCACGTCGGTCGCGGCCGTGATCACGATGACGTCCACGTCCTCGGCCACCCCGCGCAGCTCCCGCAGCACGGCCAACCCGTCGACGTCGGGCAGGTACACGTCCAGCAGCACGAGGTCCGGCCGCAGCTCCCGCACCAGCCGCACGGCGTCCGCGCCGTTGTGGGCCACGCCGACGACCTCGAAGCCGGGCGTGCGCGCCACGTATCCACTGTGGACCTTCGCGACCATGAAGTCGTCGTCCACCACCAGAACCCTGATCACACCGGCACCTCCACGGGCAGCCGGGCGGTGAACACCGCGCCGTCCTCGTTGTGCACCCGGACGGACCCGCCGCGCCGCAGGCAGGTCTGCCGGGTCAACGCCAACCCGAGCCCGCGCCCGCCCTGCTCGGCGGCCTTGGTGGTGAAGCCGTGCCGGAAGACCTCCTCGGCCAGCCCCGCCGCCACACCGGGCCCGGAGTCCCGCACCACCACGACGACCTCGGCGGCCGTCGACCGCACCGACACCTCGATCCACCCGCGCTCCGACAGCGCGTCCAGCGCGTTGTCCACCAGGTTCCCGATCACCGTCACGAGGTCCGTGGACAACGCCTCGTCCACCTCCCCGAGCGAGCTGTCCGGCGCCATCCGCAGCCCGATGCCGCGTTCGGCGGCGAGGCTGGACTTGGCGATCAGCAGCGCCGCCACGGCCGGGTCGGCGACCTTCGAGCCGACCTCCGCCCGCCACGCGCCCTGGGCGGTGGTGAGGCGGCTGATGAACCCGCGCACCTCGTCGTACTCGCCGAGCTCGACCAGGCCCGCGATGGTGTGCAGGCGGTTGCGGAACTCGTGCGCCTGCGCGCGCAGGGTGTCGGTGGCGTGCCGGTTCGCGTCCAGCTCGTCGCGCAACGCGGTCAGCTCGGTCCGGTCCCGCAGGGTGACCACGGCGCCGTGCACGTCCAGCGGCATGTAGTTCAGCGTGAGCACCCGGCCGCCGGTGAGCGCGAGCTGGTCCACGCCCCTGGCCCGCCCGGTGAGCACGTCGCGCAGCCGTTCGTCCAGGTCGAGCTCGGACACCGACCGGCCGACCGCGTCCGCCGGCAGCGCCAGCAGGTCGCGCGCGTGGTCGTTGACCAGCGTGATCCGGTGCTGCGGGTCGAGCGCGACGACGCCCTCCTTGATGCCGTGCAGCAGTGCCTCCCGGTACTCGACCAGCGCGGTGATCTCGTGCGGCTCCAGGCCGAGCGTCTGGTTCTTCACCCGCCGCGCGAGCAGCAGCGACCCCGTGACGCCGATGACCAGCGCCACCCCGAGCAACCGCAGCGCGTTGTCGGGCGAGTCCAGCACACCCTCCCAGAACCCCGGCGCCTGCCGCCCGGCCGCGACCAGCCCGATCACCGCGCCGTCGTCGCCGATCACCGGCACGTGCGCCACGGTCGCGCCGCCCAGCTCGCCCACCCACGACCGGCCGCGCGCCGCCGTGCTGTCACCGACGTCGAGCGGCTCGCCGACCTGGCTCGGGTCCGGCGAGGTCAGGACCTCGCGGTCGGGGCCGGTGATGATCACGTAGCTGGCGCCGGACAGGCTGCGGGCGCTCTCCGCGAACGGCGCCAGCGCGTAGTGCCGCAGCGGGTCGGCCAGCGACGCCCGCACCCCCGCCGTCGCGGCCACGTCCTCGGCCACGGACAGCATCCGGCGTCCCTCGGTCGTGCGGAAGTTGTTCCCCGCTTGGACGACGGACAGCACTCCCACCGCGCACAGCAGCGCCACGACCACTACCAGTTGCCACACGAGCAGCTGACGTGCCAGCGATCCGCGTCCGCGGCGGACTTCCTCGGCCAATCAGCACCTCCCGGATGACCACAAAGAACAAAAGAACCCTTAGGCGCGCAAGCGGGACATCCCTGTTTACACGAGTGCAACATGTCCAACCACGCGGAAGAGAGGTGGGGATCACAGTGCGGATCAGGAACTGGGTCGCGGTCGCCGGCGCGTTGGCGGTCGTCGTCCTCGTGCCGCCGCTGCTGACGTCCGGCGCGGACACCACGGCGTCGTTGCGCAGCCTGCGCGTGCTGGTGCCGAACGCGCCGGGCGGCGGTTACGACATCACGGCGCGCACCGCCGCGAAGGCGATGGAGGACGCGGAGCTGATCCGCAACACCGAGGTGTTCAACCTGCCCGGCGCGGGCGGCACGGTCGGGCTCGGCCGCACGGTCAGCGAGCGCGGCAACGGCAAGCTCGTGATGTCCATGGGCCTGGGCGTGGTCGGCAGCGTCTACACGAACAAGGCGCCGTCGTCGCTGCTGGACACCACGCCGATCGCGAAGCTCATCGAGGAGCCGGACATCGTCGTGGTCGGCGCGGACTCGCCGTACCGGACGCTGGACGAGCTGGTCGCGGCGTGGCGGGCGAACCCGGGCGAGGTCACCGTCGGCGGCGGCTCGTCGCCCGGCGGGCCGGACCACCTGGCGCCGATGCTGATCGCCAAGGCCGTCGGCCTCGACCCGCGGCGGGTCAACTACATCCCGTACGACGGCGGCGGCGAGCTGCTGGCCTCGGTGCTGGGCGGGAAGGTCGCGTTCGGCGTGTCCGGCGTCGGCGAGTACCGCGACCAGATCGAGGCCGGGCAGATCCGGGTGCTGGCGGTGACCAGCGGGTCGCGGCTGCCGGGCGTGGACGCGCCGACGCTGCGCGAGTCCGGTGTGGACGTCGAGTTCAACAACTGGCGCGGCGTGGTCGCGCCGCCGGGGATCTCCGACGCCGACCGGGCCCGGCTGGTGGACCTGTTCACCGACCTGCACGGCACGCCGCAGTGGCGGGAGGCGTTGGCGCGCAACGGCTGGACGGACGCGTTCGCGCCGGGTGACGAGTTCGGCGCGTTCCTGCGCGAGGAGAACGACCGGGTGGCGACCGTGCTCAAGGACCTGGGGTTGGCATGAGTGGAGGGTTGGGCGTGCACAAGGCGGTGAACAAGCCCTTGAGCCGGGCGTGGCTGCGGGAGCGGTCGGAGCTGGGCGTGTCCGCGGTGCTGGTCGGGTTGGGCGTGCTGGTCCTGGTCGACGCGATCCGGATCCACACCGACTTCGCGCAGCGCGGACCGGTGGGGCCGAAGGCGGTGCCCGTGGTGGTCGGCGTGGGGCTGATCGTGGTCGCCGCGCTGCTCGCGCGGGACGTGCTGCGCGGTGGGCGCGGCGAGGCGGAGGGCGGCGAGGACGTCGACCTCTCCGCGCCGGCCGACTGGCGGACCGTGCTGCTGCTGTGCGGGGCGTTCCTGGCCAACGCGGCGTTGATCGGGGTGGTCGGCTTCCCGATCTCCGGGGCGGTGCTGTTCTGGGGCGCGGCCTACGCGCTGGGCAGCCGCGCCTTCGTGCGCGACCCGCTGCTCGCCGCCGGGCTGTCGGTGGCGACGTTCGTGCTGTTCAACAACCTCCTGGGCGTGCCGCTGCCCGGCGGGCCGCTGATTGGGATGTTCTGACGTGGACTCGTTCACCAACCTCCTCGAGGGCTTCGCGACCGCGCTGACGCCGACGCACCTGGCGCTGGCGGCGCTGGGCGTGCTGCTGGGCACGGCGATCGGCGTGCTGCCGGGCATCGGTCCGGCGATGGCGGTGGCGTTGCTGCTGCCCGTCACCTACGGCCTGGAGCCGACCGGCGCGTTCATCATGTTCGCCGGCATCTACTACGGCGGCATGTTCGGCGGTTCGACCACGTCCATCCTGCTGAACACGCCGGGTGAGAGCGCCGCGGTGGTCGCGGCGATCGACGGCAACCCGATGGCGCGCAGGGGACGCGGTTCGCAAGCGCTTGCGGCGGCCGCGATCGGGCACTTCGTCGGCGGTCTCATCGGCACGGTCCTGCTGGTCCTGCTCGCGCCGACGGTGGCGAAGTTCGCCGTCGACATCGGCGCGCCGGACTTCTTCGCGATCATGGTGCTGGCGTTCATCGCGGTCACGTCCGTGCTCGGCGCGTCCCGCGTGCGCGGGTTCGCGTCCCTGCTCATCGGGCTCACCATCGGCCTGGTGGGGCTCGACGAGATGACGGGCCAGCAGCGGCTGACGTTCGGCTCGCTGCACCTGGCCGACGGCATCGACGTGGTGGTGGTCGCGGTGGCCCTGTTCGCGGTCGGCGAGTCGTTGTGGGTGGCCGCCCACCTGCGGCGCAAGCCCGCCCGGCCGGTGCCGGTCGGCCGCGCGTTCCTGGGCCGGGAGGACTGGCGGCGGTCGTGGAAGCCGTGGCTGCGCGGTCCGGTGATCGGCTTCCCGTTCGGCGCGATCCCGGCCGGTGGCGCGGAGATCCCGACGTTCCTGTCGTACGTGGCGGAGAAGCGGCTGTCCAAGCACCGCGACGAGTTCGGCAAGGGCGCGATCGAGGGCGTCGCCGGTCCGGAGGCGACGGCCAGCGCGTCGGCCGCGGGCACGTTGGTGTCGATGCTGACGCTGGGCCTGCCGACCACGGCGGTGGCGGCGGTGATGCTGGCGGCGTTCCAGCAGTACGGCATCCAGCCGGGGCCGCTGCTGTTCGAGCGGGAGTCCGCGCTGGTCTGGGGCCTGATCGCGTCGCTGTTCATCGGCCTGTGCCTGCTGCTGGTGCTGAACCTGCCGCTGGCGCCGGTGTGGGCGAAGCTGCTGAACATCCCCCGGCCGTACCTGTACGCGGGGATCCTGTTCTTCGCGGGCGTCGGCGCGTACGCGGTGAACGCCGACGTGTTCGACCTGCTGGTGATGTTCGTGATCGGCGTGCTGGGTTTCGTGATGCGGCGCTACGGCCTGCCCGTGCTGCCGGCGATCATCGGCGTGATCCTCGGCCCGGCCGCCGAGCAGCAGATGCGCCGTGCGCTGCAGCTGTCGGACGGTTCCCTGACGGGCCTGGTCAACACCCCGTTCGCCCTGGTCGTCTACGGGATCGTGGTGGTCCTGCTGCTCTGGCCCCTGATCCGCCGCCTGCTGCGCAAGCCGACCCCGCCGACCGAGGCCTCCCCGGAGCCGGAACGGCCGAAGGTGGACGCCTAGCCGGTGAGCAGGCCGTCCAGCAGGGTGTCGAGGCCGCGCTTGATCCTGGCGGCCTCGGCACCCCGGTGGGCGACCAGGTTCGCGGCCAGGGGGGCGAGGAGGGCGTCGGCGGTGAACGCGGCGTCCACGTCCGGGCGGGCTCGGGCGATCAGCACGGCCAGGTGGCGGTGGTGGGCGTCGTAGGCGCCGCCGAAGCGGGCGAACGGGCCGGTGGTCTCGGCCATCAGCAGCAGGTCCAGCTGGGCGAGCGTGCGGTCGACCAGCGCGTGCAGGAAGGCCCGGACGCGCTCGGCGGGCGGTGCGCCGGGGCCGACCGGCGGCGGGCCGGTGAGGAACGCGGCCTGGAACTCCCGCTCCGAGGCGTCGATCAGCGCGTGGGCCAGTCCGGAACGGTCGCCGAAGCGGCGGTAGAGCGTGCCGACGCCCACGCCGGACGCGGCGGCGACCTCGGCCATGGCCAGGCCCTCGATGCCCCGTTCGGCCACGATGTCGGCGGCGGCGGCCAGGATCTTCGCCCGGTTCTTGGCGGCGTCGGCCCGCTCCCGCGTCACGTCGGCAGCTTAACGACCTCGACAACCGGAACTGATTCCGCTTAAGCTGAAGCGGAATCAGTTCCGGTTAGTGGGGGTTCAGGTCATGCGGCAACTCGAAGGCAGGTCCGCGCTCGTCACCGGGGGCAGTCGCGGTATCGGGGCGGCGATCGCCAAGCGGCTGGCGCGCGAGGGCGCGAACGTGGCGATCACCTACGCGCGCTCCGGCGACCGCGCCCGCGAGGTGGTCGAGGAGATGACGGCCCTGGGCGTGCGGGCGCTCGCGGTGCGGGCCGAGGCGACCGACGTCGACGCCCTGCGTGACGCCGTCGCCCGTGCGGCGACCGCGTTCGGCGGGCTGGACGTCCTGGTGAACAACGCGGGCATCGCCGAGCACGGCCCGTTCGAGGACGTCACGGTGGACGCCGTCGACCGGATCCTGGCGATCCACGCGCGGGCGGCGTTCGTGCTGGCCCAGGCCGCCGTGCCGCACATGACGGCGGGCGGTCGGATCGTCGCCATCGGCAGCACCCTGGCCGAACGGGTGCCGTACCCGGGCTGGGCGCTGTACGCGATGAGCAAGTCGGCGCTGGTCGGGCTGACCAAGGGCCTGGCCCGCGACCTCGGCCCGCGCGGCATCACGGTCAACCTCGTCCACCCCGGCTCGACCGACACGGAGATGAACCCGGCCGACGGCCCGGACGCCGACGAGGAGCGCCGCTACACCGCGCTGGGCCGGTACTGCGACCCGGAGGACGTGGCCGCGACCGTCGCGCACCTCGTCGGCGACGGCGGGCGCAACATCACCGGTGCGGCGTTCGTCGTGGACGCGGGCGCGGTGGCGTAGCGGTGGCCTGGTTGCTGCTGCTCGGCGCGGCGTTGCTGGAGGTCGTGTGGGCCACGGCGGTGGGCCGGTCGGACGGTTTCACCCGTCCGTGGCCCACCGCGGTCGGGATCGCGGCGGCGGTGACGAGCTTCGTGATGCTCGCGATCGCCATGCGCGACCTGCCCGTCGGCACCGCCTACGCGGTGTGGGTCGGGCTCGGCGCCGTCGGCGTGGTCCTGGTGGGCGTCGCCGCCGGCGAGAGCGCGTCGCCGCTGCGGCTGGCGTGCCTGGCGTTGATCGTCGTCGGCGTGGTGGGCCTCAAGCTGGCCTGACCGGCGGTGCGGTCGTCGAGCGGACGACCAGCGACGGGTGCAGCAGGTGGCGCACGGGCTCGACCCGTTCGCCCCGCACCCGTTGCAGCAGCGCCTCGGCGGCGAGCCGGCCGAACTCGTTGCGCGGCTGGTCGACCGTGGTCAGCGAGACGTGCCGCAGGGCGGCCAGCGAGGTGTTGTCGTACCCGACCACCGAGACGTCGCGCGGCACGCGGAACCCGGCCTCCTCCAACGCCGAGATCGCGCCGACCGCGTTGAAGTCGTTGCACGAGACGATCGCGGTGGGCAGGTCGTCCGTCAACCCCCGCACGGCACGCGCGCCGCCCACGTCGGTGTACTCGCTGCCCACCACCCGGGGCGCCAGCCCGTGCGCCGCCATCGCGGCAAGGTAGCCACGCCTGCGGGGCGCGGCCTGCGAGCCCTCGCCGCCGTCGAGGTGCGCGATCCGCTTGTGCCCCAACGACACCAGGTGGTCCACGGCCAGCGCGATGCCGCGCTCGCCGTCGTCGTTCACGGTGTCCACAGTGGCCAGTCGGGACGACCGCGCCACCAGCACCACCGGCGTCTGCTCCGCCGCCCGGCCGATGTCCGCCGTCGGCACCACGGGCGACAGCAGGGCCAGCCCCGCCGGCCGGAACGACAGCAGGCTCCGCAACGCCCGCCGCTCCCGCGCCGGGCTGCGCCCGCCGGTGTTGAGGATCAGGTCGAAGCCGTGCTCGGCCGCCACCGCGTCCAACCCGTCCACGACCTCCGCGAAGAACGCGTTGTGCAGGTCGGACACCATCACGCCGAGCACGTGCGACGTGCGGCTGGCCAGCGAGCGCGCCATCGCGTGCGGCGAGTACCCCAGCTCCTCGGCCGCCTTGAGCACCGCCGCCCGCCGCCGGTCGCTCACTTTCGGTGACCCCCGCATCACCAGCGACACCAGGGCGCGGGACACCCCGGCGCGGGCCGCGACGTCGTCCATCGTGGGTCTGGCCAACGGTGTCTCCCTCCCGGACGCGGCGGCGGACGTCACGAGCGGGCAACGCGCCCTTGACACCCGTGTGACGGACGCTACAGCCTTAGAGCGCTCCAACAAATAGAGCGCTCTAACCGGAGATCGCCTCTACCAGGACGGAGACCAGCGGGATGCGCATCGGAGTTGCCGGAGCGGGTCGGATCGGCACCATGCACGCCACCAACCTGGCCACCCTCGACGAGGTCGACGAAGTGCTCCTGTTCGACCCGGCGCCCGGCCGCGCGGCGCAGGCGTCGGCCCTCCTGCCCGGCAGCCGGAGCGTGGACGACCTCGACGCCCTGCTCACCGACAGTGACGGCGTCCTGCTGGCCACGCCCACCACCACGCACCCCGCGCTGCTGCGCGCGACCATCGCGGCGGGCGTGCCGACGCTGTGCGAGAAGCCGATCGCGAGCCACCTGGACGAGATGCGCGCGTTGGTGGACGACGTGGAGGCCTCCGGGGTGGAGGTGCTGGTCGGCTTCCAGCGCCGGTTCGACCCGGCGGTGTCCGAACTGCACCGGCGCGTCCGCGAGGGCGACGTCGGCGACGTCTACCTGGTCCGCGCGCTCGGCAACGACGCCCGGCCGCCCGACTTCTCCTACCTGCCGCAGTCCGGCGGCATCTTCCGCGACCTGCTGATCCACGACCTGGACGCGGTGCCGTGGCTGGTCGGCGAGCCGGTGGTGGAGGTGTACGCGTCGGGGTCCGTCCTGGTGGACCCGGCGTTCGCGGAAGCCGACGACGTGGACAACGCCGTGGTGCTGCTGAAGTTCGCGGGCGGCGCGCACGCCGTGCTGGCCGGCGGGCGGCACGACCCGCTCGGCTACGACCACCGCATCGAGGTGCTGGGCAGCCGCGACTCGCTGGCCGTCGGCCTCGACCCGCGCACGCCGCTGACGTCGCTGGAGCCCGACGGCCCGAAGGCGGCGGGCGACGCCTACCCCGGCTTCGCCGAGCGCTTCCACCGCGCCTACCTGGCCGAGGTGGCCGCGTTCACGCGGGTCGTGGCGGGCGCGGCGGCGAACCCGTCGCCGGTGCGGGAGAGCCTGGTCAGCCTCCTGCTCGCCGAGGCGTGCGAGTGGTCGCGGCGGTCGGGCGCCCCGGTCCGCGTGGACGCGGGGGCGCGCTGGTCATCCGGCGCCGATCCCTCGTCGGCCGGCGCTTCACCGATCGGCGTGGGACCGGTGCCGGACGGCCGACTTCCGGGCGCCTCCGTCGCCACGCCCGAGGCGGGGCACTCGAACACCGGGGTGGTCGCGTGAAGATCGCCGGTGCGCCCATCTCGTGGGGCGTCTGCGAGGTGCCCGGCTGGGGCAAGGTCCTCGAACCCGCGTCCGTGCTGGGTGGGATGGCGTCCCTGGGACTGCGGGCCACCGAACTCGGTCCGCCCGACTACCTGCCCGCCGACCCCGCGTCGTTGAAGTCCCTGCTGGACGAGCACGGGCTCACGCTGGTCGGCGGTTTCCTGGCCGTGCCGCTGCACACCGGCGAGCAGTCCACAGTGGACGAAGCAGGCCGGGTCGCCGCGCTGCTCGCCGCCGGCGGCGCGGAAGTCCTCGTGCTGGCCGCCGCCACCGGCCTCGACGGCTACGACGAACGCCCCGCGCTCACCGACGACGAGTGGCGCACCCTGGTCGACACCGCCGCGCTCATCCGCGACCGCGCCGCCGACCACGGCCTGCGCACCGTCCTGCACCCGCACGTCGGCACCCACGTCGAACGCGCCGCCGAGGTCGAGCGCTTCCTCGCCGACTCCGACCTGGACCTCTGCCTGGACACCGGCCACCTCCTCATCGGCGGCACGGACCCGGTCGACCTCGCCCGCCGCCACCCCCGGCGGATCGGCCACGTGCACCTCAAGGACGTGCGGGCCGACATCGCGGCCACCGTCCGCGACGGGCACCTCGGCTACATGGCCGCCGTCCAGCAGCGGATGTACGTGCCGCTGGGCGACGGCGACGTGGACGTGGCCGCCCTGGTGGCGCTCCTCCGGGACGCCGGCTACACCGGCTGGTACGTCCTGGAGCAGGACACCGCGCTCGGCGACGACAGCCCGCTCGACACCCCGGTGCGGGACACCGCGCGCAGCCTCGCGCACCTCACCCGGATCACCGCCTGATTTCCACCAGCGAGGAGAGACGATGACGTCCACTCGAAAGGGCCTGCGTGCGGGCCTCGCCCTGACCGGGCTCGCGCTGCTCGCCGCGTGCAGCGGCCCCGGCGCGGACAACACCGCCGCGACCACCGACACCGCGGCCGCCCCAGCGCCGACCGGTGACCTGCGCGTCGCCGTCGTCACCCACGGCACGGCAGGCGACGCGTTCTGGAACGTGGTGAAGAACGGCGCCACCGCCGCGGGCGAGCAGCTCGGCGTCACCGTCGACTACCACTCCGACGGCGACCCCGGCCGGCAGTCCACCCTGATCGACAACGCGGTGTCGCAGAAGGTCGGCGGCATCGTGGTCTCGATGGCCAACCCGGACGCGTTGCAGACCTCGATCCAGAACGCGGTCAAGGCGGGCATCCCGGTCATCACCATCAACTCCGGCTCGGACAAGAGCACGTCGTTCGGCGCGCTCGCGCACGTCGGCCAGGAGGAGAGCGTCGCCGGCGAGCAGGCCGGGCAGAAGCTGAAGGAAGCCGGCAAGGCGAAGCTGCTGTGCGTCATCCACGAGGCGGGCAACGTCGGCCTCAACCAGCGCTGCGACGGCGCGCGCGCCGGGTTCGGCGGCACCGTCACCAACCTCCAGGTCGACATCAACAACCCCACCGACGTCGAGTCCCGGATCAAGGGCGCGCTGCAGACCGACCCGTCGGTCGACGCCGTGCTCGCGCTGAACCCGCAGGTCGCCGTCTCGTCGGTGAGCGCGGTCAAGGGCGCCTCCTCGAAGGCGGCGGTGGCCACGTTCGACCTCAACGCCGACGTCACCGCCGCGATCAAGGCGGGCGACGTGCTGTTCGCCGTCGACCAGCAGCAGTACGAGCAGGGCTACCTGCCGATCGTGATGCTCAAGCTCTACCGCGACAACGCCAACACCGTCGGCGGTGGCAAGCCCGTCCTCACCGGACCCGGCTTCGTCGACCGGTCCAACGTGGACAAGGTGGCCGAGTACGCCGAGCGCGGCACCCGCTGAGGAGGACGCCGGTGACATCGCGGTCGGAACTGCCGGACGCGCCGTCGGCGCCGCCGGACGACCGGGTCGGCTCGGCGCGGCCGCTCGACCGGCTCGTGCTGCGGCCCGAGATCGGCGCGCTGCTCGGCGCCGTGCTGGTCTTCGCGTTCTTCTCGGTGGTGACCGAGCGGTTCCTCAGCACGGGCGGCGTGGCGACCTGGCTGGACGACGCGTCCACGCTCGGCATCATGGCCGTCGCGGTCGCGCTGCTCATGATCGGCGGCGAGTTCGACCTGTCCGCCGGCGTGCTGACCGCGTCGACCGCGCTGGTCACGGCCGTCCTGGCGACCAGGCTCGGCTGGAACGTGTGGCTCGCGCTGCTCGCGTCGCTGGTGTTCGCGCTGGCGGTCGGCGCGCTGAACGGCTGGCTGGTGGTGCGCACCGGGCTGCCGAGCTTCATCGTGACGCTCGGGACGTTCCTGGCGTTGCAAGGCCTGAACCTCGGCGTCACCCGCCTGGTCACGGGGTCCGTGCAGGTGTCCGGCATGCGTTCGGCCGAGGGCTACTCGTCGGCCGGGTACCTGTTCGCCTCCACGTTCACCCTCGGCGGCACGGCGTTCTACGTGTCGATCCTGTGGTGGGTCCTGGTCACGGTGGTCGCGGCGACCGTGCTGCTGCGCACCCGGTTCGGGAACTGGATCTTCGCGGTCGGCGGGTCGCCGCTGTCCTCACGCGCGGTCGGCGTGCCCGTCGTGCGCACCAAAGTGCTGCTGTTCATGACCACGGCGGGCGCGGCGTGGCTCGTCGGGTCGATCAACATCCTGCGGTTCACCAGCGTGCAGGCCAACCAGGGCATCGGGCTGGAGTTCCAGTACATCATCGCCGCGGTGATCGGCGGGTGCCTGCTCACCGGCGGGTTCGGCTCGGCCGTCGGCGCGGCGATCGGCGCGCTGATCTTCGGCATGGCCCGGCAGGGCATCGTCTACGCGAACTGGAACTCGGACTGGTTCCAGTTGTTCCTCGGCGTGATGCTGCTGGCCGCCGTGCTCGTCAACAACGCCCTGCGGCGGCGGGCGGAGAGGGTGCGGCGATGACTGCTCCACTGCTGGAGGCCCGCGACCTGGGCAAGACCTACGGCAGCGTGATCGCGCTGCGGGACGTCTCGACGGTGGTGAACGCCGGCGAGGTGACGTGCGTGCTGGGCGACAACGGCGCGGGCAAGTCGACGCTGATCAAGGTGCTGGCGGGCGTGCACCGGCACGACTCCGGCGAACTGCTGGTCGGCGGCACGCCGGTCCGGTTCTCGTCGCCGCGCGAAGCCCTCGACCAGGGCATTGCCACGGTGTACCAGGACCTCGCGGTCGTGCCGCTGATGAGCGTGTGGCGCAACTTCTTCCTCGGGTCCGAGCCGACCGTCGGCTTCGGGCCGTTCCGGTTCCTGGACCGCAAGCAGGGGCGGCGGGTGACGCGGGCGGCGTTGGCCGAGATGGGGATCGACCTGCGGGACGTGGAGCAGCCCGTGGGCACGCTGTCCGGCGGCGAGCGGCAGTGCGTGGCGATCGCGCGGGCGGTGCACTTCGGGGCGAAGGTGCTGATCCTGGACGAGCCGACGGCCGCGCTCGGGGTGAAGCAGGCCGGCGTGGTGCTGAAGTACGTGGCACGGGCGCGGGACCGCGGGCTCGGGGTCGTGCTGATCACCCACAACCCGCACCACGCCTACCCCGTCGGCGACCGGTTCCTGCTGCTCAAGCGGGGGCGCGCGCTGGGGGCGTACGAGAAGTCGGAGATCGGGCTGGAGGAGCTGACCAGGCAGATGGCCGGCGGGGCGGAGCTGGAGGCGCTGGCCCACGAGCTGCGCGGGGTCGGCGAATGACGATCGAGGTGCTGACCGTCGGCCGCGTCGGGGTGGACCTCTACCCGGAGCAGAGCGGCGTGCCGCTGGCGGAGGTGCGGACGTTCGCCAAGTCGCTCGGCGGCACTGCCACGAACGTGGCGGTGGCGGCGGCGCGCCTGGGCCGGGCGTCGGCGGTGCTGACGAAGGTGGGACCGGACGGCTTCGGGCCTTACGTGCGCACGGCGTTGGAGTCGTTCGGCGTGTCGTCGTCCTACGTGGGCACGGCGCCGGACCTCCAAACACCGGTCGTGTTCTGCGCCCTGGACCCACCCGAGGACCCACCACTGCTCTTCTACCGGGCGCCTCTCGCCCCCGATCTCGCCCTCACGCCGGAGGACGTGCCGTGGGACCTGGTGGCCGACGTCCCGCTGTTGTGGGTCACCGGAACGGGTGTCTCCGCCTCACCCGCCCGTGAGACGCAACGACGGATCCTGCACCACCGGTCCGGCCGCACCCACACCGTCCTCGACCTCGACCACCGCCCGATGTTCTGGCCCGACGTGCCGACCGCGCGCCGTGAGATCGGCTGGATGCTCGACCACGTGACGGTCGCCGTCGGCAACCGGGCCGAGGTCGAGGTGGCGGTGGGGACGTCGGACCCGGAGGAAGCCGCCGCCCGCCTGCTGGCGCGGGGCGTCCGACTGGCCGTCGTGAAGCTGGGCGGCTCGGGCGTCCTCCTCGCCACCGAGTCCGACTCCTGGACCGTCCCCCCTCACCCGGTGGACGTCGTCTGCGGCTTGGGCGCGGGTGACGCGTTCGGCGGCGCCCTCGCCCACGGCCTGCTGTCGAACTGGCCACCGGACCGGATCGGCCGCTACGCCAACGTCGCCGGCGCCCTGGTCGCCTCCCGCCTGGCCTGCGCCGACGCCATGCCGACCGAGGCAGAGATCGAGGCCCACCTGTGAAAACCCTTCGACAGGCGCCCACCGCACCCCCGTGCCAAGATCAATCGACCCCCGCCCACCCGGCGACACGATCGGATGAACATGGCCCGAAAATGTACGGAAACACCGTTACCAATCCTCGGTTAAACGAGGACCGAGCGCCCGACAACCACCCCCCATCCGCCCAACCCACAACCCACCCCTCCACCCCAGCCCTCGATCCGACCACCCCGATCACCCCGACCACCCAAGCCAACCCACCCGACCCAGCCGACCTGACCACCCCGCCCGACCTAGCTGACGCGGCCCACCCAGGCGGCCCGACCAACGACCCGACCGGCACAGCCGACCCAGAGGGCCCGACCGGCCCAGCCAACGCGGCCAACCGGCCCGACCTGGCTGATGCGGCCGGCACGGCGGACCCAGCCGACCCGGCGGACCCGGCGGACTTGGCCGACCCGGCGACCCTGGCGACCGCAGCGCTTCGGCCGACTCCGGCGTGGCTGCGCACCCCGGTGTGGCTGCCGGACCCGACTTGGCGATCGGACCCGACTTGGCGATCGGACCCGACTTGGCTGCGAGCCGCGGCGGGGTTGCCAGCCCTGATCGGGGCGACGATCACGGCGGATTTTGCGCGGTCGGTGCCCGCTCCGGCCTTGGCGGGAGGCGTCAGGTGATCAGCGACGAGCGGTGGGCGGCGCTGTTGGAGGCCAGGGCGACCGACCCGGCCGCGATCCGCCGCGCCTACCAGACCCGCCGCCGGCGGAGCCAGTTGCTGTCCGACCAGGGCACCCTGTTCCTGGTGGCGGCCGACCACCCGGCTCGCGGTGCGCTGGGTGTCGGCGGCGACCCGCTGGCCATGGCCGACCGCCGTTCCCTGCTGGACCGCCTGCTCACGGCGCTGGCGAACCCGGCCGTGGACGGGGTGCTCGGCACGCCGGACGTGATCGAAGAGCTGCTGCTGCTCGACGGCCTGCACGACAAGGTGGTCATCGGCTCCATGAACCGCGGCGGGCTGGCCGGTGCGGATTGGGAGATCGACGACCGGTTCACGGCCTACGACCCCACGTCGATCGCGGGCAACGGGTTGGACGGCGGGAAGATGCTGCTGCGCCTGGTCGACTCCGACCCCGGCACCGTGCCCACGCTGGAGAGCTGCGCGGCGGCGGTGTCGGCGTTGGCGGAGCGCAGCCTGATGGCGTTGGTCGAGCCGCTGCCGTACGCGCGCGACGCGGCGGGGGAGTTGGTGCTGCAGCGGGACGCCGCGGCGTTGGCGCGGGCCGGGAGCGTCGCGGCCGGGTTGGGGGCGACGTCGGCGTTCACCTGGTTGAAGCTGCCGCCGTCGCCCGACGAGGTGCTGGACGCGACGACGTTGCCCGCGCTCGTGCTCGGTGGCGTGCCGTCCACCCGGTTGAGTGACGACCTGGCCTCGTGGGGCCGGTCGCTGCGTCACCCGACCGTGCGCGGGCTGGTCATCGGGCGCGCCCTGCTCTACCCGCCGGACGGTGACGTGGCCGGGGCGGTCGACGCGGCGGCGCGGGTGTTGCGCACGGCACGGGAGGTCACTCGATCAGGTGACGGCGAGACCATCGGCGAGACCGTCGGTCAAGCCGGGAGAGGTGGGGCGGGATGAGCCTGCACCGACCGTTGGGCACGCTGGCGGACGGGGAGAACGCGGTCGAGCTCACCCCCGAGGCCGCCGGGTGGGATCACGCCGGGTTGCGCGTGGTGTTGTTGCACCCCGGTGGGATGACCACGTTCGAGACCGGTGATCACGAAGCGTTCGTGCTACCGCTCTCCGGCGGGTGCGTGGTCGAGGTCGACGACGAGCGGTTCGAGCTGCGCGGGCGGGACTCCGTGTTCACCCGCGTCTCGGACTTCGCCTACGTGCCGAGGGACGCCACCGTCCGCCTGTCCACAAAGGACGGTGTCGAGGTCGCGCTGCCGACGGCCCGCTGCGACCGCAGGCTGGCGCCGAAGTACGGCCCGGCCGAGGACGTCCCCGTCGAGGTCAGGGGCGCGGGCAACGCCACCCGCCAGGTCACCAACTTCGGCGTCCCCGGCGTCTGGGACCACGCCGACAAGCTCATCGCCTGCGAGCTGATCACCCCCGACGGCAACTGGTCGTCCTACCCGCCGCACAAGCACGACCACACCTGCGACGTCGTCAACGAGGAGATCTACTACTTCCGCATCGCCGGCCGCGACAAGGTCACCCCATCGCGTGAAGGGTTCGGCTTCCACCGCACCTACACCGACGACGGCGACATCGACGAGGACGTGCTCGTCCGCGACGGCGACGTCTTCCTCATCCCCCGCGGCTACCACGGCCCCTGCGTCGCCGCGCCCGGCTACCCCATGTACTACCTGAACGTGCTGGCGGGCCCGAACCCCGAGCGCTCCATGGCGTTCTGCGACGACCCCGCGCACACCTGGGTCCGGGACACCTGGGCGAGCCAGGACCTCGACCCCCGCTGCCCGGTGACGACCGCCGAAGGACGGGTCGAATGAAGCTCACCACCAGGCTCACCACCGCACAGGCACTCGTCCGCTGGCTCACCGCCCAGCACACCGAGCTGCCCGACGGCCGCCGGGCGCCGCTGTTCCCCGGCGTGTTCGCGATCTTCGGCCACGGCAACGTCCTCGCCCTCGGCAACGCCCTGGAGGACGCCAAGGAACAACTCCCCGTCTGGCGCGGCCACAACGAGCAGGGCATGGCGCTGGCCGCGGTCGGCCTCGCCAAGGCCACCCACCGCCGCCAGGTCGGCGTCGCCACGTCCTCCATCGGCCCGGGCGCGCTGAACATGGTCACCGCCGCCGGCGTCGCCCACGCCAACCGGCTGCCCCTGCTCCTGCTGCCCGGCGACACGTTCACCAGCCGCGCGCCCGACCCGGTGCTCCAGCAGGTCGAGCACTTCGGCGACCCGACCACCACGGTCAACGACGCCTTCCGCGCGGTCAGCCGCTACTTCGACCGCATCACCCGGCCGGAGCAGCTGCTCAACACCCTCCCGCAGGTCGCACGCGTGCTCACCGACCCCGCCGACTGCGGCCCGGTCGTGCTCGCCCTCCCGCAGGACGTGCAGGCCGAGTCGTTCGACTTCCCGGACGCCCTCTTCGCCCCGGTCCTGCACCGCCCGCAACGCCCGCGCCCCGACACCCAGGCCCTCGCCGAGGCCGCCGCCACCCTCCGCGCCGCCCGCAAACCGCTGCTCGTCCTGGGCGGCGGCGTCCGCTACTCCCGCGCCGCCGGCCGCGCGATCCGCTTCGCCGAACAACACGCCATCCCCATCGCCGAGACGACCGCCGGCCGCACCGAAGTCCCCCACGAGCACCCCCTGCACGCCGGGCCGCTCGGCATCACCGGCTCCGCCTCGGCCAACGCCCTGGCGGCCGAAGCCGACGTGGTCCTCGCCGTGGGCACCCGCCTGCAGGACTTCACCACCGCGTCGTGGACGGTCTTCGCCCCGGACGTCCGGATCGTCTCCCTCAACACCGCTCGGTTCGACGCCGTGAAGCACGGCGCGCTGTCCCTGGTCGCCGACGCGGACGAGGGCCTGCGCGAGCTCACCGACGACCTCGGCGACTGGCGGGCCGACCCGACCTGGGCCGCCCGCGCGACCGAGGAGCGGGGCAAGTGGGACGCGCACGTCGACGGCCTGCGCGCCCCCGGCGGCACGCCGACGTACGCGCAGGTCGTGGGAGTGGTGAACGAGGAGTCCACCCCGGAGGACTACGTGCTGACGGCGTCCGGCGGCCTGCCCGGCGAGCTGATCGGCGGCTGGCGCGCGGTCGGCGAGGCGACCATGGACGTCGAGTACGGCTTCTCCTGCATGGGCTACGAGCTGGCCGGCGCGTGGGGCGCGGCGATCGCCCGGCCGGACGGCGTGGTGACCGCGCTCGTGGGCGACGGCTCCTACCTCATGCTGAACTCGGAGCTGTTCTCGGCGGCGTTCGCCGGGCACGGTTTCGTGGCCGTGGTGTGCGACAACGACGGCTACGCGGTGATCCACCGCCTCCAGACCGGCCAGGGCGGCACGGGCTTCAACAACCTCTACGACGACGTGACGACCCGGCACGCGAACCCCCCACGCACCGATTTCGCCGCGCACGCCGCCTCGATGGGTTGTGCGACTTTCCCGGTGGACGACCTCGACGGCCTCCGCGACGCCTACCGAAAAGCCCGGGAAGTCGCCAAGACCGAACACCGCCCGGCCGTGGTGGTGATTCGCACCGACCCGTCCTCGTGGACCGAAGCGGGCGCGTGGTGGGAAGTCGGCGTGCCGGAAGTGGCGCACCGCCCGGGGATCACCGCGGCGCACGACGAAGTGGCCGCCGGTAAAGCGAAACAAATTCGCTACCTCTGACCCGGCCGGTCGATTTCACCGCCCCGCGGTGGCGCCCGCCGCGAAGTCCTCGGCCACCCGCGGCAGGGCCGGCCCCACGTCGTGCAGCACCGCGCGCAACGGCCCGGCGGCCTCCGGGCGTTCCCACAGCATGGTGTGGATCGAGCCGCGCCACTCGGTGGTGAACTCGGCCCGCGCCAGCTCCAGCCGCGCCCTCGGCACGGCGACGAGCCGGCTGCGCGCCTCGTCCAACCGGGCGCTGACCAGGTCGACCAGGTCGGGGGCGAGGGCCGCGGCCACCCGGGTCCGCAGGTCGGGCCACTGCTCGGTGTCCGCCACCGTCGCCAGCGCGCCCGCGGCCGCGCCGGCGAGGAGTCTCAGCGGTTGCTCGCGCACCTCACGCCCTCTCGTCGTTGTCCCTGCGGTAGGTCGGGCCGAAGTGCGAGCCCCGCTGGTCGTTGCGGTCGAAGTGCTGGATCACGTCGGCCTTCTGGTGCGTCACGTGCGCGTCGCGGCCCGCCTGGATCACCGTCGACCCGCCGGAGGCCACCGCGCTCTGGTTCACCGACGGCGAGCCCACGACGGGCGAGACCGGGTCGGCCGCGATCGGCTCGGGCGTGACCGGGTCGGCCGCGGCGCCCGGCTCGTCGACCGGCCCGCCGCCCAGGACCAGCGCGTGCACGTCACCGCTCGGCAGCCACATCCACCCGTGCCCGTGGAACGTCTTCACCCGCACGTCCACCCGCCGGAAGTCCTCGGGCCGCAGCGTGGTGTGCCGGGCGGCGACCAGCGACGTGAACAGGGAGTCCGACAGCACCACGACGAGGTCCGAGTGCGGCGACTGCTCCAGCGCCGCGTGCGCCGGCTCGCTGTTGAGCAGCCTGCTGACCAGCACGGCGTCCTGCCCGGGGTAGCCGTTGGCGCCCTCGACCGTGGTGCCGAAGTGGATGGCCATCCGCATCCGCAGCTTGGCCTCCGGTACCCGGTAGCGGTTGGTCGAGGCCAGCTCGGCGTCCAGCGCGCGCACGTACCGGTCGACGACGTCGCCCTCCGGCGTCGTGGCGGGCAGCACGGCCCACTCCTCGTCGCCCTTGGCCTGCCGCCGCCACGTCGAGCGGTCCAGGCCGGCGGCCGCGCCCGCCCGGTCCAGGCTGCGCACCAGCAGCTCCTGGAGCTCGCGCTGGAGCAGGTCGTCGGCCGACCCGTAGCTCCTCAGGTCACAACACACCAGCAGACTGCGCTGGAAGCTCATCGGCCAGGCCTTTCGACGGGTGCTGACGCACTGCGGACACACGACTGCGCAGAGTCACTGTGGACTACTGCATCGGCGGGAATACCGCAGAAATGCGGTCTCGCGTCAGAAGCCCGCGAATTTCCTCAGCCCCGCCAGATCCGGCACCAGCACGTCACGCCTCAGGTGACTCACCACCACCCCCGCTTTTCGCAGATCGGAGAACGCCTTCTCGGCCGTCCTGGGCTTCATCCCGGCGATGGAGGCGAGTTCCACCTTCGTCAGCGGAATTCCCAACGTCCACCCGTGCGACTCTTCGCGCCCGTAGGTCTGCACCAATTCGGCCAGCACCCGGGCCACCCGTTCGGCGGCCGGGTGGGACAGGAAGTCCCGCCGGCGCTGGTTCGCCCAGCGCAGCCGGTCGTTGATCATCCCGATCAATTCGACGAAGACGTCGTTGCGCCGGTGCAGGAACGCCATCAGCTCGCCGCTGGTGATCAGCTTCGCGACCACGTCGCCACAGGTCACGACGGTGGCCGAGCGCGGCTTCTGGTCCAGCGCCGCCATCTCGCCGACCAGGTCGCCCGCGACCCTGATCGCGAGCAGCGCCGTGTCACCCGTCTCGTCCGTGGTCTGCACCTTGACCACGCCGTCGAGCAGCAACAGGACGTGAGTGTCCTTCGCGTCCTGCTCGATGACCTCGCGGTCGGCCGTGTACCGCACGACCGTGCCGATGTTCAGCAGCTCTTGTCGGGTGTTGTCTCGGAGGCGACCCAGGAGGCTGTTGCTGGGCCACCCTGGATCCTGCGTCATCGTGGTCGGCATGGGCAGCATGTGGATCCTGTTACTGTCGTGACCGGCGGGAACTTCCAATGGGCCGACCTGCGTCGGGCGGCAAGTGATGGTCTCCCCGAACGTGCTGCGGACAGTACACCCGAATGGGCGTAACTGGTGTCCTCTTGTTCGGCGTTTTGCCGGCCGACCTCCCATTGAAGATCACGTGCGAATGCACGCGCAATACCGAATCGAATGGAATTGCGCAGCTCCCGTGAGGTGGGACGGGGGCCACACCGGGGAACAAGGGGCCGATCCGGTGGACTTGGACGTGGTGACGCGCCGCGAGGCCGTCGTCGTACCGGAACGCCTCCAGGAGTCGCACGTGAGCCAGCTGTTCAGCCCGCTGACCCTCCGCACGGTCACGCTGCCCAACCGCATCGCGGTCAGTCCCATGTGCCAGTACTCGGCGCGCGACGGTCACCCGGACGAGTGGCACCTCGTGCACCTCGGGTCGCGCGCGGTCGGCGGCGCGGGCCTGGTGTTCACCGAGGCGACCGCGGTGCAGGCCATCGGGCGCATCTCGCCCGAGGACACCGGGCTCTGGGACGACGCGCACGTCGAGTCGTGGCGGAAGGTCGTGGACTTCATCCACGCGCAGGGCGCCGTCGCCGGCGTGCAGCTCGCCCACGCCGGCCGCAAGGCCTCGACCTACGCGCCGTTCGCGGAGCAGCGGGGTGGGGTCGCGGACGCCGACGGCGGCTGGACGCCCGTCGCACCGAGCGCCGTGCCGTTCCACGAGACCTACCGGACGCCGGTCGAGCTGGACGACGAGGGCATCGCCGGGGTGGTCGCCGACTTCGCCGCGGCGGCGAAACGCGCGCTGGCGGCCGGCTTCCGGGTGGTCGAGGTGCACGCCGCGCACGGCTACCTCCTGCACGAGTTCCTGTCGCCGCTCAGCAACCACCGCACCGACGCCTACGGCGGTTCCCCGGAGAACCGGACCCGGCTGGTGCGCGAGGTCACGGCCGCCGTCCGGGAAGCCGTCGGCGAGGACGTGCCGGTGTTCGTGCGCATCTCCGCCACCGACTGGGTCGAGGGCGGCTGGACCGCGGAGGACAGCGTCGTGCTGGCACGCGACCTCGCGGCCCTGGGCGCCGACGTGATCGACGTGTCCACCGGTGGCAACACGCCCACGGCGGACATCCCGATCGGCCCCGGCTACCAGGTGCCGTTCGCCGAGGCCGTGCGGCGGAAGGCCGACGTGCCCACCGGGGCGGTCGGCATGATCACCGACGCCCGGCAGGCCGAGCAGGTCCTCGCCGATGGCTCGGCCGACCTGGTGCTGCTCGGCCGGGAGCTCCTGCGCGACCCGTACTGGCCGTTGCACGCGGCTCGGCAGTTGGGGGTGCAGGTCAGCCCGCCGAGGCAGTACGCCAGGGCGTAGTTGGGCCCGCTGCAAAGGTCGGGCTGCCGGTCTGGATAACCGGCAGCCCAACCTCAGCAGCGGGTGTTGTGTGTGTCAGCGACGGTAGTCGTCGTATTCGTCGTCCGACGGGTCGTCGAAGCGTTCTTCGCTTCGGCGAACACCTGCGGACTCGCCGCCGGACAGCTCGCGTTGCAAGGCGTCGACGTCGATGTTGTGAGAGCTGTATTTGAGCTCCCGCGCCACCTTGGTCTGCTTGGCCTTCGCTCGGCCGCGCCCCATGGCTCGACCCCCTCGCACAGGGACGGGGGCGGCCGGGGGAACGGCGGCCCCACTCGTCTCGACAACTAGTTCCTGGTAACTACCGTACCGTGTCGAAGGGGTTCCCCGCGACGCGGTAGGCGTGACACGTACCGCCAAATCTCACCGTGGGAGGATGCGCGGGTGCCTCAACCGTTCGTCGCCTACCTCAGGGTGTACGAACCGCTGTCGGCTCTTGACGCACCGTTGGCGGATCAGGTGCGAAAAGCCCTGGAAGACGGGGTCTTGAGCCGTGCGGACGTCGGCGCGCGCGAACGGGAGCTGTGGTTGCGATCACAACTCGCCCGGCCGCGCCGCCTCCTGCCCGGTGAGCGGTCGGACGGCAGCGTCTCGCCCGACGCGCCGTTCGACGTGATGACCATCAGTCCCGCCGAGGTGCCCGGCGAGGTCGGCCCGGGTCCCCTGGTCTGCCCCTTGGACCTGCGCGCCCGGTCGGCCGCCGCGCTCGTCGGCTTCCTGGCCACGGCCACCGGCCCGTTGCGCGAGGAAGCCGTGGCGGTGGAGCCGGAGGAGATCCGGTCGCGGGCCTCGGCGGTGATGGCCGAGCTGACCGCGGGCGCCGTGCACGTCATCTCGACCACCTGGACGGTGCCGCTGCCCTGGTTCGCGCTGGTCGAACCGGAGGCGCGGCGGGTCGTGCTCGCGCCGAAGGGCGACCCGGAGCGGCAGGTCTCCTGGCGGGTGTCCATGCCGGACGCCCGCGCGCGGGTGGCCCGCGCGCACCGGGTGGTGTCGGGTTCGCTGGGCGAGGCGGGTCCGGCCAAGGTGCTCGCCGACACCGGGCGCTGGCTCGACCACTTCGCGCCCGACTCGGCCGTCGAGCTCGACTACGGCGGGTTGGTGCAGCTCATCGACGACGAGGACCTGCTCGAGGACAGCTCCGCGACCGACGTGAACGCGATCGTGGACGCCCTGGAGACCGGCGACGCCGAGGAGGTCGCCCTCCGGTACGAGCGGCTACGGGAGTTCTGGGGCGAGCTCGCGCGCCGCGAGCGGCACGGCTAGCAGCACGCGGGCGCCCACGGCCGCCGCCGCGGCCACGAGCAGGGCGGCGGGCCAGCCGACGCCCACCGCCACCAACCCGGCCAGCGGCGGCGTGACGGTGGCGCTCAGGTAGTTGGCGGTGTTCTGCATGCCGAGCGCGATCCCGGTCCGGCCGGGCGGCGCCAGCTCGCCCGCCGCGGTGATCGCGACGCCGTTCCAGCACAGCGCGAGCGCCGCCGTGGGCACGAGCACGGCGGCCAGCAGCCACACCGGGGCCCGGTCGAGGGCCGCGCACAGCGCGAACCCGATCGCGATCAGCACGCTGAGCACCTTCAGCGGCCCGACCCTGGTGGCCGACCGGTCCGACCACACGCCGACGAGCAGCCGGCCGACACCGCCGCTGACCTGGGCGGCGGCGAACAACCCGGCGGCCAGGCCCACGGCCACGCCCCGGTGGTCGTGCAGGAGCTCGACCATGAGGGCGGCGGCGGTGAACTGGGGCACGACGAGCAGGCCGCTCGCCGCGCTGAGCCGGATGAGGCCCGGGTCCTTGAGCACGAGACCGTGCTGCCCCTGCCCGGACCGCACGGCCCACGGCGGCTCCCGGATCCACAGCGCCACCGCGATCGCGACGAAGCCGGTGAAGCCCGCCAGCGCCAGGAACGCCGCCGGCACGCCGGCCCGCAGCGCGACCACCGGCAGCACGGCGGCGGCGAGGGCCGCGCCGAGCGGGGTGGCGGTCTGCCGGATGCCCATCGCGAACCCACGCCGTTGCGCGGGGAACCAGGTCAGGACCGCCCGGCCGCTGGCGGCGTTGACGCTCGCGCCGAACAGCCCGACGCCGACCAGCGCCACCCCGGCCACCACGGGCCCGTCGAACGCGGCCAGGGCCAGGCACCCGGCCGCGCCGAAGCCGCCGATGGCCATGACCAGCCGCTCACCGCGCCGGTCGGCCGCCGCGCCCCACAGCACGAGGGTGAGCATCGTGCCCAGGTTGACCGCCCCGAGCAGCATCCCGACCTGCGGCAACGACAGCCCGAAGTGCGCGCGCAGCTGCGGGGTGATCGCCGGCAGGCCGAGGAACACCGCGGCGTTGGCGCCCTGGGCGACCGCGCCGACCGCGAGCACCACCCAGCGGTACCGGGGCGAGGCCGAGCGTTGTTGTGCCATCGACCGGCCACGTTAGGCGGCCGGCCCACATGTCGGGAGAGCGTTCCTATTCCTTGGAACGGCCGGGGTTGGCCGGCCAGCCCCGCTCCGCGGCCAGCAGCTCGTCGACCGAGGCGCTGCCGCTCTGGTAGCGGCCGGCGATCTCGGCGTTGAGCTGGTCGACCACGGCCTGCACCTCGCGCCGCCGTGACGAGACCGAGGCCTCTTCGCCGACGAACACCCGCAGCGCCAGGATCAGCTTGTCGTCCGTGAGCGCGCTCACGTCCGACAGGTCGACGTCCGAGACGAGGGCCTCGACGTGCCGCCGGTGCGCCTCCGCCCGGGAGGGCTCCTGCGTCTGGTACCGCCCGTGGCCGGTCGCGGGACCGACGGCGTTCGAGGCGAGGATGGTCGCCAGCTGGTCGACCACCGCCGAACCGCCGGACGTCCGCCGCTCCTGCTCGGCCCGCACGATGTCGATCCGCGCGTGCAGCAGCCTCCGCAGGTACGACAGGTCGGTCTCCTCCTGCGCCGCTTCGTCGCGCAGCGCGCGCACCTCGGCGAGCGGGAGCCGCTCGACCCCCTCGGTGTAGTCGGGGGCGAGCACCCGGTCGATACGGCGGCGCCCGCCGGGGCGCACCTCGATCACGTACTCATCCTGAGGTAGTTCGTGTCCACCCGCCAACACAAACCTGCTTCCAAAGTTGTCTCAAACCTGTACCGGACTGCGCACGCCCAGAAGTGCACGTGCGTCCGCGGGCGACAGCGGCGGGCGCTGGGCGATCTTCGCCAGTCCCGCCGCGCGAGCGACCAGTTGCGCGTTGTCCCGGACCGGCTGGCCCTTGGCGTAGGACACGGTGTCCTCCATGCCCACCCGGACGTGACCGCCGGCGGCCAACGCCGTCAGCATCACCGGCAGGGTGGTCCGCCCGATGCCCGTCGCCGAGAACGACGCGCCCTCCGGCAGCAGCCGCAACGCCGCCACCAGCGTCTCCGCGTCGCCCGGCATGCCGCCCGGCACGCCCATCACCAGGTCGACGTGCACCTTGCCGCCCGCGGGCAGCCCGTGCTGGTCCAGCAGCCGTCGCAGCGACGCCAGTTGGCCGATGTCGAAGATCTCGTACTCGGGGACGATGCCCCGCTCCTGCATTCCCTTGTGCAACGCGACCACGAACTCCCAGCGGTTCAGGAACACGTCGTCGCCGAAGTTCACCGTGCCCATGGTGCAGGACGCCGAGTCGGGCAGGGCGTCGAGCACCTTGAGCCGGTCGGCCTCCGGGTCGGTCACCGCGCCGCCCGTGGACAGCTGCACGACCAGGTCCGTCTGCTCGCGCAGGGCGGCGACCGTGGCCTTGAGCAGCCCGAGGTCCAGCGTCGGCCTCGTGTCCGCGCCCCGGATGTGCACGTGCACCATCGCGGCGCCGACCTGTTCGCACGCCCGTGCGGCGGCGACCAGTTCCTCCAGCGTGACCGGCAGCTGGGGCACGTCGGCCTTCGCGTGCTCGGCCCCGGTGGGCGCGACGGTGATCAGCGTGCCGTGGGATCCGGGTCGGGACATGTCGTGATCCTGGCACAGAACCCGTTCGGGCTAGCGCCTCAGCGGTACCCCGCGGGCCGGGAACCGCAGGCAGGGGAAGTCGCCGGTTTTCCGGTCCGGACGATCACCGGCCCAGGTTGCGCGCCGCCTCGCGGCCGAGACCGGGGGTGTCCGGCGGCACCGAGTCGGGGTCGACGTTCGCCTGCACGCGCCGGTCCTCCGCGCCGACCAGCAGCTCGGTCTCCGGCGAGACCGACCGCTTGACCAGCGCGAGCACGATCGTGCCCAGCTCGTGGTGCAGGGCGACGCTGCCGACGCGGCCGACCACGCGGTCCTCGACCAGCACCGGGTCGCCGGTCTCCGGCTGCACCTCGCGCGACCCGTCCAGGTGCAGCAGCAGCATCCGGCGGGGCGGGCGGCCGACGTTGTGCACCTTCGAGACGGTCTCCTGGCCCCGGTAGCAGCCCTTGTCGAGGTGCACGGCCTCGCCGATCCAGTTCACCTCGTGCGGGATGGTCTTCTCGTCGGTGTCCACGCCGAGCCGGGGGTGCAGCGACTCCACCCGCAGCGCCTCGAACGCCCAGCTGCCCGCCGGGCGCGCGCCCGCGTCGGTGAGCCTGGCCCACCAGTCGGCGATCCCGCCGCGCGGGACGACCAGGTCGACCGCGTCCTGGCCCGGCCACGTCATCCGGCGGGCGAAGCCGCCCTCCAGGGCGACCACGCCGTGCGGGCCCGCGGGCACCGGCAGGTCCAGCTTGGCGAACAGGCCCTCGACCTCCGGGCCGACGACGGTCAGCACGGCCAGCTCGGCCGTCGCGTCCCGCGGCTCGACCTTCGACCAGAAGACCATCTTGGTCAGGTACGCCAGCAGCTCGGCCGCCCGCGACGCCTCCGTGTCGAGGTAGACGACACCGCCGACGTTCGCCACCACGGCGTGGTGCTCGACCCGGCCCTGCACGTCCAGGATCAGCGCCTCGGTGCCCTCGTCCTCGCCGAGCGCGGCGAAGTGCTGGCTGGTCAGCGAGTGCAGCCAGGTCAGCCGGTCCTCACCCGGCACCGCGAGCACGGCCCGGTTCGACCGGTCGAACACCGCGACCGACCGCGTCGCCGAGCGCTGCTCGGCGAACGGGTCGCCGAAGTGCCACGGCACGCCCTGGTCGGGAGCTCCCTCGAACGGGGCGACGGCACCGGGGGCGGTCAACAGCGGTGAATTCACTCGGACTCCTTCGGTGCGCTCAGGCACTCGCGGCACGTGCCGGACAGCGCGAGGTGGCTCGCATCAAGTTCGAACCCGTACTCGTCCCGCAGTGTTCCCCCGAGCGGGGAGAGCAACTCGCACGGCACCTCGTCCACCCGGCCGCACCGGTGGCACACCAGGTGCACGTGCTCGTGCGCGTGGACCGAGTAGTTCGGCGCGCCGTGCCCGAGGTGGGTGTGCCGGACCAGGCCGAGCCGGTCGAGCAGGTCGAGCGTGCGGTAGACCGTGGTGATGTTGACCGTCGGCGCGGTGACCTGGACGCGCTGGCAGATCTGCTCGGGCGTGGCGTGCCCCAGCTCGCGCACGGCGTCGAGCACGAGCTGGCGCTGGGGTGTCATCCGCATGCCGCGTTCGTGCAGCGTCTTGCGCAGGGCTTTCGGGGCGCTGGCGGTGTCCACGAACCCGATGGTAGGCCGTGAGTAGTCTCACGGTATGCGCGTGCTCGCACTACTGGACGGAACGCTGGCCGACCCCGACGCCCCGCTGATCCGGGTCGACGACTTCGGCCTGATGCGCGGCGACGGTGTCTTCGAGACCATCCTCGTGGTCGACGGCAAGCCACGGGAGCTCGCCCCGCACCTGGACCGGCTGGCCCGCTCGGCGGCCATGCTCGACCTGCCCGAACCCGACCGGGCGGCGTTCGAACGCGCCGTCGACCTCGTGCTGGACAACTGGGCGGGCGGCGCGGAGATCGCGCTCAAGCTCGTCTGCACGCGGGGGGTCGAGGGCGGCGACGGCACGCCGACCGGCTTCGCGCTCGGCATGGACATCTCGCCGAAGGTGATGGCGCAGCGGGCCGAGGGCATCGCCGCGGTCACCCTCGACCGGGGCATCGAGCCGGGCCTGATGGAGCGCGCGCCGTGGCTGCTGCTGGGCGCCAAGTCGCTGTCGTACGCGGTGAACATGGCGGCGATCCGCGAGGCGGAACGGCGCGGCGCGGCCGAGGTCGTGTTCACCACGTCGTCCGGCTCGGTGCTGGAAGGACCCACGTCCACCCTGATCATGGCCCGCGGTCGGACCCTGACCACGCCGCCCGCCGAGCTGGGCATCCTGCCGGGCACCACGCAGGCCGCGCTGTTCCGCGCCGCCGGGCGCGAGGGCTGGGCGGTCGAGGTGCGGCCGATCGAGGTGGAGGAGCTGTACTCGGCGGACGGCGTGTTCCTGGTGTCGAGCGTCCGCAAGATCACCCGCGTGCACACGCTGGACGGCAAGACGCTGCCGGACGCCGCGGAGCTGCACGGGCGGCTGGCCGCGCTGTACGAGGCTGAGTACTAGGCCGCTGTGTTGGATTGCCGCTGCTCCGCAGACGGCGGGCGAGGTCGCGTCGGTCGTTCGCGCCCTGATTCCCGGCGATCGAAAAGCGTGATCGCCGGGAATGAGGACGCGAACGACCGAC